>JBAWGM010000270.1:0-7241 GCA_049592895.1 Thiobacillaceae bacterium
GTGGTATTGAGCACACCGCTGAACAACTGGGCCTTGTAGCGCTCCTGGTAGGCGACGGCATAGAAATCATGGACGATCGGCGCAACCACTTGGAGGTACGCTCCCCATTCCTTCGCGCCCCCAGCGCCTTCGTCCATGCGGTACACACTCTCACCTGAGAACTCCCAATCGTTGTGGGTGTAGAAGATGTCCAGTCCGACCAATTCCTTGAAACGGGGCAAATCCTTCAGGCGGTAGCGTGCGGCAGACAGCCCCGCCTGGAACGCATCGTCCAGGGTTCTATATTGCAGACGCACGCCACCGCCATGCTGAAATGAACTGGTTGGATTCGGCGTGACATTCACATCCGCGTAGGTCAGCTCATGTCCTTCCGTTGGGTCCAGTTGGGCGGAATCGTCCAGGTATGCCTGGTAGTCAATTGCTGATCCGCCCAATGGCCAACTGCCGTACAACTGGACGCCTGAAGCATTGCGGGCAAATGGGGCAGCCGTGGTGAGGGGCCGGGATACCGTCCATACCAGCGGGTCGGCGTGTATCTGATTCCAGCGGCCTATGGGCGTAAGAAACTTCCCCAGTCTCAGAGTGTGGCGAGGGGTCAGGTTGTGGTCCACGTAGAAACGCTCGAAATCAAGATCGGCATCGGTGGTGGTCAAACCGTCACGCGTCAGAGTGAGGGGATTGCTGACCTCGATCTCGGAAAAGAAATGCCAGTCCGGGGTCGGATCGCTGTGCAGGAACAGGCTCAGATCCTGGACAGTGGCCTTGGCGTTCTCATGTTCCAGCTTGCCGGCCTGCATGCTGACATAACCGCCAACGGTCAGCCCTAGCCATGGGAGCGCGTACCCCTCTCCCAACTCATAGGGAACGGCCCAGGCCGGTCGCGTCATCAGCAGGAGCATACCCGCCAGGGTCCAAAGACCTCGACGAAACACGAACCTGGTTCGTGCAAGGCACGATGCAAACCGGAACGCCCATAAACTTGAGCGGTTCAAAATTGCCACGCTGTGATCTCCGAGAAATTGTGGAAGACCGTGAATATGGGCAGCTTTATCTTGTGCTTGATGCGCCCCAATGGGTCAACCTTCTACCAGCCAGGAATGAACTTCATCCGCGCCGGCCGCCATGGCGCTGAAGTGTATGATAACGAGCCAGCGCATTGTACCCAGTTTGCTCAGTAAAGGATTCACCGCTTGATCTTGACCGTTGCACGTAGTCGCCCCTTGACTATCCGTGCTGCCATTCTTCGTGGATTTCTGGCGTTGGTGCTTCTGGTCATATTCTTGAGTGGCAGCTTGTCTTATATCGAGCTACGCCAGGCTCTCCAGTCGGAAATCGCGCAGAATCTGGGCGATAGTGCGGAGAGCCTGCTGGAACGTATCGACGTGTTCATCTTCGAGCGTTTGGAAGATCTGCGCGAATGGCATCGCCTGGAACTCATGCAGGATATTCAGGTTGGAGATGTGGACAAACGACTGGCGCGTCTATTGTCTGACATGAAGGCTGGTCACGGCGACGTCTATAGCGCACTTTATTGCACGAACATGGAAGGCCGGATTGTGGCAGCCAGCGACCCGGGACTGATCGCCAAGACTCGATTGCCAGGCGCGCTCCTGCCCGGTCAAGATCGGAATGCCAACACCCAAGTCATGATGGAGAGAAGTGATTCGAACGCCCCTGAAGGCAGCGGCCAAATCGTGCTGCGAACGCCTGTGCCGAATGCATTTGGAGCTGGATACCTGGGCTATCTGTACGCGGTCCTGAACTGGAATGTCGTGCAACGTTTTCTGCAGGATGGCGTCTCGGACAGTCAGCGCACCGCCCTGCTGCTCGGCGAGGAAGATCGGATCATGGCCGCCGCCGGACCCCTGTCTCCGTCTAATCAGGTTCAGCCGCTCAAGCTGCCGCGTTGGTATGACGCAGGTGGAAGAACCTTGACGAAGCAACATTCGGGGGAGATTCTCGGGGCTCACAGCCTGTTGGTAGGTGCTGCGTCTTCCGCAAGCTTCCAGCACTTTCCGGGATTCGGCTGGCACATGCTGGTCGTGGAGCCGACCAGCGTCGCCTTTGCCCCCATCGTACGGCTGACCTGGGCGATTCTTGGCGGGCTGCTGTTCAGCCTGGCGGTCGCCGGCTGGCTTGCCATGCGGCTGTCCGCGCGGATCGCCAGTCCCATAGGCAAAGTCACTGAGTTCGCACGCAACTTCCGCCGCACACAGTCGCTGGCGATGCCGAAAGTCCTGACCAATATCAGCGAGGTCGCCGAACTCAATGGCGCATTCAGCGACATGGTCCAGGCTTTGGAGCGCTCCCAGGAGCAGCTCATCCGTGCGAGCAAGCTTGCGGTGGTAGGCGAGATGGCTGCCATCATGGCGCATGAAGTTCGCACGCCGCTGGGCATACTCAAGTCCTCGGCGCAAATGCTGGAACGCCGCCCCAGCGTGTCGCCCCAGGATCGTGAACTGACCGGCTTCATTATCAACGAGACAGAACGCCTCAACCGCCTGGTCACGACCTTGCTGGAAAGCACTTCGCCGCGGCAACCCCTGTTGCATGACCACGACCTGCACGAGATCATTACTCATGTATTGGCGCTGATTGAAGGCAAGGCGGGGAAAAGCGGCATCAATCTGGAGAGGCGCTTGAACGCAAGTCCTTCCATCGTTTCCTGTGACCGGGAACAGATGATTCAGGTATTTTTGAACCTCGTGATCAATGCGCTTCAACATGTGTCGGAGGGCGGCCAAATTCTGATTACCAGCCAAAATGAAAATGATGGCGCGGGGATCAGCGTGCAGATCGAGGACAACGGGCCCGGCATTTCCGAACCAGATCGAAAGCGGATATTTGATCCCTTCTTCACCCAGCGCAAAGGGGGCATAGGGCTTGGCCTCACCATCGTTCAACAGATTGTTCTGGCGCATGGCGGCAGGATAGGCGTGTCGAAGAGCATTCTTGGCGGAGCCTGCTTTACGGTTTATCTGCATGAATCCCAGCAAATGAGTGACCGACCCAGAGCTGATCTCGCCGATGTGAAACCCGAAGGAGAATCAGGATGAGCAGTCGCATCCTGGTGGTAGACGACGAAGAGAAGATGCGTCGAATCCTCGAACTGGCGCTCATGGGCATGGGCCACGAAGTCGTCCAGGCAGCCGACGGACAGGCGGCCCTCGATCAGCTTGCCGACAGCGCATTCGATCTGGTGCTGACTGACCTGCGCATGCCGCGTCTCGATGGAATGGGCCTATTACAGACGCTGCGGGAGCGCGGAGAAAACATGCCTGTCATCGTGCTGACCGCACACGGGACGGTTCAGAGCGCAGTGGAGGCCATGAAGCTGGGGGCGGTGGACTACATCATCCGCCCGTTCGAAATGTCCACGGTGGAACTGGCCGTCTCGCGCGCCCTGGCCATGGAACAGGTACAGCGCGAAAACCGCTTCCTGCGCGACGAGATGGAACGGGGCTGGGGCGAATTCGTCGGCCAGAGCCAGGCCATGCTGGATCTTTACCAGTTGATACGCCAGGTTGCTCCGGCACGCTCCAGCGTCATGGTGGTTGGCGAAACCGGTACCGGCAAGGAATTGGTGGCGCGCGCCATTCATCACGAGTCACGTCGGCCCGGATTATTCGTTCCGATCAACTGCGCGGCGATTCCTGCCGATCTGCTGGAAAGCGAACTGTTCGGTTATCGCAAGGGCGCCTTCACCGGGGCCGACCGGGACCGCATGGGTCGTTTCGAAGTCGCAAGTCGGGGCACCCTGTTCCTGGACGAGATCACCGAAATGCCGATGGCATTGCAGAGCAAGCTGCTGCGCGTGCTGCAGGAGAATTCCGTCGAGCGGCTCGGCAGCCATAAGCCGGTTGACCTGGACCTCAGGGTGGTGGCCGCAACCAATCGCGATCCCATGCAGGCAGTCACCGATGGCCAGCTTCGTCAGGACCTGTATTTCCGCCTGAATGTTGTGCGCGTGGATGTCCCTCCCCTGCGTGAACGCCGCGACGACATACCTATGCTCGCAGAGCATTTCCTTGAGAAACACAGCCGTGAGCTGGGTCGCAATCCGCCGCGGCTTGTGGCTGCGACACTTGACCGACTTGCAGCCTACGCATGGCCCGGCAACATCCGCGAGCTGGAAAACATGATGGAGCGCGCGGCCGTACTCGCGCAAGGCGACAGCATCGCCCCTGGCCAGCTTCCGCCGGAGGTGACAGGCCCGCTTTCGAATCACAGCGCCGCCGTTCCCTTGCAAGAAGCGTCCCGTGAAAGCCTGGTGCTGGATTTTCAGGTGGAGGAGCTGGAGAGAAGTCTGATTCAGCAAGCCTTGCAGCGCACCTCGGACAACAAGTCGGCTGCGGCACGTTTGCTTGAAATCAGCGAACGTTCGCTCTGGTACAAGATCAGGAAATACGGACTCTGACCCCGTCGACGTGCAAGCCGATCGGGCACGCGCCAACAGGGAATGCTCAGACAGGCAGGATGTCGCGAAAGGTGTGGATGGCCTGAAATTCCTCCGGATCCTTCTCCGGCAACCGGGTATCGGGAAAGCGCACCGCCAACAGGTGCGCGATGCCGAATTCACGGGCGCTGCGCAGCACGGGCAGGCTGTCATCCACCAGCAGCGTGGCTGCGGGTTCAAAAGGTTCGCGTTCCTGCAAGGCTTGCCAGAAAGTCGGCGCTTCCTTGGGCTGGCCTACATCATGTGCTGAGTGCAGGGCGTCGAAATAGGCCTCCAGCCCGGTCGTGCGCATTTTCAGGATCACGCTCTTGCGGTGCGCATTGGTAACCATGACGACGCGCTTGCCGGTCGCCCTGGCGACGCTCAGAAACTCCGGCACATCGGGATGGATGGCAATCAGATGGGCGACTTCCTCTTTGAGGGCGGCGATATCCATGTCCAGTTCGCGGCTCCAGAAATCCACGCAATACCATTCCAGTGTGCCGACGCGGTGGTGGTATCGTCCCGCCAGTTCCTGGCGCGCGGCCTCGTGGCTGATGCCTTGTTTTTGTGCGTAACGCAGGGGCACATGCTCGCGCCAGAAGTGGTTGTCGTAATGCAGATCGAGCAAAGTGCCGTCCATGTCGAGAAGGACGGTCTGGATGCACTTCCAGTCAAGCATGCATGAGCGCCTTCACGTGGGCAGCCGCACTGCGGCCCAAGGCGGGCAGATCGTAGCCACCTTCCAGCATGGCGATCACCCTGCCGCCGGCATGAACATCGGCGATGCGGCAGACTTCTCCGGTAAGCCAGGCAAAATCTTCCTCCAGCAGGTTAAGCCCGGCCAGCGGGTCGTCGCGGTGGGCATCAAACCCGGCAGAGATCAGCACGAAATCCGGCGCGCAGGCGTCCAGGGCCGGCAGGCCGCGTTCCTGCCAGGCGGCTCGAAAGCCTTTGCTATCCGTACCTGCGGGCAGCGGCATGGGTAAATAGCCCGGATGGGCTGTGGTACCGCAGTACGGAAATAGCGGATGCTGAAAACTGGAAAGCAGCAGCACCCTTTCATTCCCGTCAAATATCTGCTCGGTACCATTGCCGTGATGCACATCGAAATCGACGATGACTACCCGTGTTATGCCCGCCTGGTCCAGCGCATGGCGCGCTGCCAAGGCAATGTTGTTGAGCAGACAAAACCCCATGGCGCGGGCCGATTCGGCATGATGGCCCGGCGGGCGAATGTTGCAGAACGCGCGCTGGTAGGCGCCCGCGAGAATGTCATCCACTGCCTTCACACCCGCCCCCGCTGCGTGCAGTGCGGCGTCCCAGCTCCTTGGGCAGAGTCCGGTATCCGGGTCCAACCAGTTGATCCCGGCAGGCGGCGTCGCCTTGATCAAGGTATCCAGATAATCCGCAGGATGCACGCGCTCAAGTGCATGCTGCTCGGCAGCGGGCGCTTCAACGCGTATCAGCGCAGAAAAAGCCGGGTCATCCTGCAATGCTTGATCGATGGCAGCGATCCGGCCTGGCTGTTCAGGATGCCAGGCGCCCAGGTCGTGACCAGCGCATGCCGAGTGGGTGATGAACGCGGTGGGTAGACTGCCCATTGAACTAGGGCCTGCTGAGGTCAGTTTCGCATCTGCGAAAGGTTGGCATTAGGCAGGCCCTAGAAGAGTTCGTCTTTGCTCACACCCCTGCGCCGAAGAAGCTGGCGCAGCATGCGCAGGGCTTCCATCTGAATCTGGCGTACCCGTTCGCGGGTCACTTTCAGTTCCAGCGCCAAGTCTTCCAGGGTGCTGACTTCCAGATTATTGAGGCCGAAGCGGCGCTCGATCACCCAGCGTTGTTTGTCATTGAGTTCCCCGAGCCATTCATGCACGTGGTTCTCCACCTCCGCGTGCTGCAGCAGGTCTTCCGGCAACTGCATGTTCTCGTCCGCAATCGCATCCCCCAGCGACAGGCTGGGATCGATGTCCAGGGGCGCATCCAGGGAGGCCACGCGCTCGTTCAGGGCCATAACCCGGCGCACCTCCTCGGACTGCTGGCCCGTCAGATGGGCGATATCTTCCGGAGTAGGATCGGCGACGCCATGGGTCTCCAGATGACGCTGAGCGCGCAGGAAAATATTCAGTTCTTTGATCACATGTACCGGCAGGCGTATCGTGCGCGACTGGTTCATGATTGCCCGTTCAATGTTCTGGCGGATCCACCATGTCGCATACGTGGAAAACCGGAAGCCCCGTTCAGGGTCGAATTTTTCAAGCGCATGAATCAAGCCGAGGTTGCCTTCCTCCACCAGATCCAGCAGGGCCAGTCCCCGATTGGCGTAGTGCTTGGCAATGTTTACCACCAGGCGCAGGTTATGCTCGATCATTTTTTGCCGCGCGGCGAAATCACCCAGCTTGGTCCGGCGCGCCAGACCCACTTCCTGTTCAGGCGTCAGCAAGGGCGCATGGCCGATCTCATTGAGGTAGATCTGAGTGACGTCGGCCTGCACCTCGGGGTCTGGGCCGATCGCTTCGGCGCTGGCTTCCTCTTCCACTGATTCCTCAGCCGGTTCGGCGGCTTCGGCCGGCTCGGTCAACTCCTCATCGGGGTCAGATGGATATTTGCGGCTCATGAACGATTGGGTAGCAGTTTGAGCGGATCAATGGGTTTTCCGAATTGGCGAATCTCAAAATGGAGTTTAACCCGATCCGCATCGCTGTCGCCCATTTCGGCAATCTCTTGCCCGGCGTTGACCCGCTCCCCTTCCCGCACCAGGACCTTCTGGTTGTGCGCGTAGGCGCTGAGGTACTCATCGGCATGC
>JBAWGM010000271.1:0-1823 GCA_049592895.1 Thiobacillaceae bacterium
ACCGCCAGCACGGCCAATGCGGCCGCGGCGGGGAGGGCGAGCATGAGCGTAAGCCGCAACCCCCAGTCGAGCAACCGGGAATATTCTTCGGGCGACTCATCTGCGTAGTGTTTGGACAGGCTCGGCAGCAGGATGGTGCCCAGGGCGACGCCCAGCATGCCGGTGGGAAATTCCATCAGCCGGTCGGCGTAATACAGCCAGGAAACGCTGCCGGTACCCAGAAAGGAGGCGAATATCGTATTGATGACCAGACTGATCTGGGCAACGGAGACACCGAGGGTCGCAGGCCCCATGAGGGTCAGTATGCGTCGCACCCCCGGGTCAGAGTGGTCCAGGGTCGGCTTGGGCAGCATGCCGATCTTGAGCAGGGCCGGAACCTGCAGGCCCAGTTGCAGAACGCCGCCCAGCAGCACGCCCCAGGCCAGAGCCAGCACTGGCGGGTTGAAATGGGGTGCCAATAGCGTGGCGGCAACGATTATCGCCACATTCAACAGTACTGGCGTGAAGGCAGGGACGGAAAACCGGCTCCAGGTGTTGAGAATGCCGGCGGAGAGAGCAACCAGGGAGATAAAGAAGATGTAGGGAAAGGTAATGCGGGTCAGCAGCACCGTCGTGTCGAACTTCGCCGGCTCGGCGGCAAAACCCGGCGCGCTGATGTAAACCAGGGCGGGCGCACCCAATATGCCCAGCAGCGCAATCGCGATCAACGCGAGACTCAGGATGGAAGCAACCTGGCTGGCCAGGCGGCGGGTTGCATCTTCCCCTTTTCTGTTTCTGTATTCCGCCAGGATGGGAACGAATGCCTGGGAGAATGCCCCTTCCGCAAACAGGCGGCGCAACAGGTTGGGGAGCTTGAAGGCGACAAAAAACGCATCCGTATAAAGTCCCGCGCCGAAGATACGGGCAATCAGAGTATCGCGGATGAATCCCGAAATGCGCGAAAGCAGGGTGAAGCTGCTTATTGTGGCAAGGGCTTTGAGTAGGTTCATAAAGTGGGCGAATTCTGGCTGGGCTTGCCCGCCGTGGCAAGCAAAGCTTGCGAAATATCCCTTGCGTCCCCTATAATCTCCCGCTTTGCCGGATTCGGCGGCGACAGACTATCAGGAGTCAAATATATGGCGAATACCGTCCAGGCCCGCAAGCGCGCCCGTCAGGCCGTTGCAGCACGTGCCAAGAACATGGCCCAGCGCTCTGAGTTGCGCACCGCCATCAAGAAGGTCGGTGCCGCAGTGCAGGCCGGTGACAAAGCCGCAGCGGCTACGGTGTTCCAGGCTTCCATGAGCGTCATCGACCGGATAGCCGACAAGAAAATCATTCACAAGAACAAGGCAGCCCGCCACAAGAGCCGTCTGGCCCAGGCAATCAAGGCAATGGCTTGAGACCTGCCCGTGTGAACAAAGAAACGCCGCTTCAGCGGCGTTTTTTGTTGCCCAACAGTGATGATTGGCTGTTCTTGAGGGTTGCGCGCATCAAGCGGCCGGCGCATCGCCATCTTCTATCACCAGGTCATTTTCGCGGCCGAAGTTGAGGACAAAGTTGTATGCGCGCTCATCCAGTTGCTTGAGCCGCTTGCCCACAATGACGCACCTGATGCCATTGATGGTGGTGGGTGTGACGCAGGGTGAGTAACCCAGCCGGTTGTCTTCATCGAATGTCGACAGGACGCCAGCCAGGCGTTCGGCCCAATCGCTGGGTCGAAACTTCTTTCCGCTGGCAGTCACTCCCCGAATGATAATCTCGTTGGGTTTGGCGTTTGACATGAGCTGTGGGCTGATTTTTGCGGATTCTAGCACGGTCCGGCCTTATGTTCCGAGACCCAGAGC
>JBAWGM010000272.1:0-4025 GCA_049592895.1 Thiobacillaceae bacterium
GCTATCGGAAGCGGGGCCTGGGGGACCGGCTGCGCGACGCGGCGGAAAAGCGGGCGCGCAAGGCGGGGGCGCGGCAGGTGTTTGTGCTGACCACACAAACCGAACACTGGTTTGAAGAGCGCGGCTACGTGGAAGTACCGCTTGCGCAGCTGCCGGCCAGCCGGCAGGCTTGGTACAACTACCAGCGCCGCTCGAAAGTTCTGCTCAAGAGCGTGGATTAGGAATAACGCTTGCGCAAGTACAACCCACTCGGCGTGTCGGCGACCCTGATAGTGCTTTGCCTGTGGTCCGTTTCGGGGCTCGCTCAGACCATGCCCCTGCGGTTCGGGGTATTTCCCCATTTATCCACCCGAGTCTTGCTGGAGGTGTATCAGCCTCTTGCGGACCATCTGTCGCAGGCGTTGAATCGACCGGTCACCCTGGAGACTGCACCGGATTTCGCCGACTTCCTGACCCGCACCCGGGAGGGTCGCTACGATTTGCTGTTTACCCCGCCGCACCTGGCTTACCTCGCCCAATCCGAAACCGGTTATCGGCCGCTCTATGCCTACACAAGTCCGTTGTATGGGCTATTGGTGGTGCGCAAGCACGCCCCCTATCAAAGCTTGCGGGACCTGAAAGGCAAGCCGCTCGCCATGGCGGACCCGCTCGGCATCGTCGTCATGATGATGGAAGCCGAACTGAGCCGGGCCGGTCTGCGGCAAGGCCGCGATTTCACCCGGATCGAGGCACGCAGCCACAACAATGCCGCCCTGCTGGTAATCCAAGGCAAGGCACAAGGCGCGGTGATGGGGACGATGGCCTTTCAGCGCCTGCCGGCACAGATCAGGCAGGATCTGCGTCCTCTGGTCCATACCCGACCAATATTGAGCCCGGTTTATTTGGCGAATTCCAAATTGCCTGCCGCCGAGGTTGTGGCGCTGAAGGCCGCGCTTAAAGGATTCGCCGCGACCGCGCCAGGGCATGAGTTTTTCAAGCAGGGCGGCTTGGGAGACCTGTTGCCGGTGTCAGCCGCGCAACTTCAAGAGTTTGGCGAGTATGGCCGGGAGGCTGCGCGCCGCTTGAAGCGGCGTCGGGTCGCGCCGTGAAACCAGTGCGCCTGAAACCAAGCCTGCGCAACCGCTTTGTACTTGCCGCCATCGGTATCCAGGCGATGGTGCTGGCGGCGCTGGTAATCAACGGTGCGCGTCTGATCGACCAGACCATGCAGACCGAAGCCAGCGACCATGCGCGCAGGAGCGCCGAGTTGCTGGCGGCAGCGATTGCCGCGCCCTTGATGCAGCGGGATCTGGCCACTCTGGGAGACGTGGCCGGTTTGATGGGGCAAGAGCCCAATCTGATCAGCTTGGTGGTGCGCGATGAAACCGGGCAGATCCTTGTGAACGTTGGTCCGCGGCGCGGCGACGACGGGGCCTCCATCTCTGGCAGAGTGCCTGTCAAGGTCGGCACGCATTCGTACGGCTGGGTCGAGTACGAATTGTCCGCGAGCTTCATCAAAGCTGCCCGGTCCAAGCTGGTGCGCGAGAGTGTCGCCATCGGGCTGTTGGCTCTTGTCGGCACCGGTCTGCTGCTGTCTCTTGCCGGGTACTGGATCAACCGTCACTTTGAAATGCTCAGTCAGACCGCCAAACGGATTGGTGAAGGCGATTTCAAGGCCCGGGCGCCGGTGTGGGATGAGGATGAAGTGGGGCAGGTCGCGAAGGTGTTCAACCAGCTGGCCCAATCGGTGGAAGATCATGTGAAGCAGGCCAAGCAGGATGAAGCCCGCTTTATTGCCATCGCGGATTACACCTATGACCTGGAGTTGTGGCTGTCGCCGGAAGGGAGACTGCTGTGGGTCAATCCTT
This sequence comes from Thiobacillaceae bacterium, assembly GCA_049592895.1. Classification (GTDB taxonomy): domain Bacteria; phylum Pseudomonadota; class Gammaproteobacteria; order Burkholderiales; family Thiobacillaceae; genus DASQBT01. The sequence goes on from JBAWGM010000272.1 coordinate 1,848, forward strand.
CGGTGCAGCGAATGCTGGGCTACACGGTGGCGGAATGCATGGGGGGAATGGATTTTCCCCTGGACGTGATTCATCCCGACGACCGGGTTAGTGCCGAGTTTCAACTCAGGGAGGCGCTAAAGGGTCAATCGGGCAGCGACTATGTGTTCTCCGCGGTGCGCAAGGACGGCAGCCAGTTCTGGGCGAGTGCAAACTGGCAACCCATCTATGGCAAGGACGGCAGCTACCATGGGCTGCGCGCCAGCATTCGGGATGTTGACGATCTCAAGCACGTGGAAGCTTCGCTGCGCCAGGCGGTCAGCGAGCTTCGTACTGCGGAGAGCCTGAAGAGCCGCTATCTTGCTGAATCAGAACAGGAACGTGCGAGGCTTTCGGCCCTGCTGTCGGCGATGAATTTGGGGATTCTGTTTGTTAATGTGGATGGCCGGGTGGTGTACCACAATCCGGCCTTTACCCTTATGTGGATGATCCCCGAGCAGGAGCAGCTCATCGGCCTGGAGGTGAATTCGGCGATCGCAAAATCCCCCGGCCTGGTGACCCATCCCGACCAATTTTCCCGCCATCTGAAGTCCGCGTTGGCGACCCGGGAAATTTCCGACAGCTTCGAGATCCAGATGAAGGACGGGCGGGTGATCACCGAACTCGACTATCCGGTCTGGGACAAGGACAACCAGTTCATCGGTCATTTGTGGATTTATGAAGATGTCACGCGCGAGCGCCAGGTCGCCGAGCAACTGGTCTATTTGGCGGAGCGCGATCCCCTGACCGGTCTGTACAACCGGAATCGGTTCCAGACCGAACTGAATCGCGCGTTGTTTGAATGCCAGCGCCACAACACGCGATGCGCGGTGATGTTCCTCGATCTGGACGAGTTCAAGGCCGTTAATGACACCTTTGGCCACGGCGCCGGAGATGCGCTGCTGATTCGGGTTGCCCGCGAGATCAGCGCCCTGGTACGGCGCAATGAGGTGTTTGCCCGGCTGGGTGGGGATGAGTTCGCCATTTTGCTGCCTAACTTGAAGGAGGGTGAGGCCGAAATTCTTGCCGAGCGGATCATTCGGGCGGTGGCCCAGATCCCCTTCGAGTTTGAGGGCCAGAACCTTCGTCTGACCGCCAGTCTGGGCATCGCCGTGTATCCCGATCAGGCTGCGGATGCGGCGGAGGTTGTGTCGCGCGCGGACATTGCCATGTACCAGGCCAAACAGGCGGGCAAGAATACCTGGCAGGTATATCGGCAGCCGGCCGGAAGCCTGGGCACGGAATGTTAGAATCACCGGTTTTTCAGGTTTTCCTTCGAGGTATTTCCCATGCTGAGTGCCGCCGGCGTCACCGTGCAGTTCGGCGCCAAGCCCCTGTTCGAAAATGTTTCCGTCAAGTTTGGTGAGGGCAACCGTTACGGCCTGATCGGCGCCAATGGTTGCGGCAAGACCACGTTCATGAAGGTCCTGGCCGGCACCCTGGATCCCAGCCACGGCAACGTGGCTCTTGATACGGGCGAGAAGATGGCCTGGTTGCGCCAGGACCAATTCGCCTATGAGGACCAAAACGTGTTGGACGTGGTGATGCAGGGTGATCAGGAGATGTGGGCGGTGCGTCAGGAAAAGGACGCCATCTACATGAACCTGGAGGCAAGCGAGGAAGATTACATGCACGCAGCCGAACTGGAAGGACGGTTTGGCGAACTGGGAGGCTACGATGCCGAAGCCCGCGCGGGCGAGCTGCTGCTGGGGGCGGGCATTCCGACTGAACTGCACAGCGGCCCGATGAGCGAAGTCGCGCCCGGCTACAAGCTGCGGGTGCTGTTGGCCCAGGCCTTGTTTTCCAATCCGGACATCCTGCTGCTGGATGAACCCACCAACAACCTCGACATCAATACCATCCGCTGGCTGGAAGGTGTGATCAACGCTCGCGCTTCGACCATCATCATCATCTCCCATGACCGCCATTTTCTTAATTCCGTCTGCACGCATATGGCGGACGTCGATTTCGGCACCATCAAGATTTATCCCGGCAACTACGACGACTACATGTTGGCCTCCACCCAGGCGCGCGCCCAGCAGGCCGCGGCGAACGTGCGCGCCAAGGAAAAGATCTCCGATCTGCAGGCCTTCGTCGCGCGCTTTTCGGCCAACGCCTCGAAGGCCAGGCAGGCGACCAGCCGGGCGCGCCAGATCGAAA
>JBAWGM010000273.1:0-2690 GCA_049592895.1 Thiobacillaceae bacterium
CGACAGGCGTCGGTACTGAACCAGCGGAAGGTGGAGAAATGGCCGCAGCGGCTGCGGGTGTCGCCTCAGGGTGTCGCCTCAGGGCGTGAGGTCGTCTCACCCCCAAAAATCGACGCTTCATCCGTAACCGGTAACTACCGGGCGTCCTTGTTTACTCGTGGCGAGTATGCAAGGGGGAGCGGAGGGGATCGCTGGCGAAGCGTGTCTTCCAGAGGCGTGGGATGAGTTCGTCAACGCGACTGGCCGGATGTTGGCCGACACGCTGCAAGACATCCACCAGATAATCGTAGGGATCGATCTGATGCAGCCGGCAGGTGACGATCAGGCTCTGCATGATTCCGACGTGTTTGGCACCCAGTTCAGTCCAGCAGAAATTCCAATTCTTGCGACCCATTGGGATGACCCGCAACGCGCGCTCGAGATGGTTCGTATCGATGGGTACGTCGGGGTCGGTCAGATAGACTTCCAGGCCGCATCGTCGTTCGCGGGCATAGGCCAAGGCTTTGGTGAATGGGTTGCTCGGCAAGAATCCCTGGGATTCGAACTGTTGACTGACCCAGGCGAAGAACTGTTCGACGATGGGCTTGGCGTGCATTAGCCGATAGTCAAGTTTCCTGGCCGCGCTAAGCCTTTGGTCGCGGATTCGCTCTTCCACCGCGAACAGTGCACCGATGAAGTTCAGCGCCTTGGCCGTGCCTTCCGGCTCGACGGCCTGGGCCTCGATGAACCCACGTCGTGTGTGGGTCCAGCATTGAGCATGGGTGATACCCGTTTTGTTGGCGTAATGGGTATAGGCACCGTAACCGTCCGAGAGCAGGACCGCGCCCTCGGCATGCGTCAGCCCCAGGGCCTGTTCGACATGCTCGGCGCGACGACTCTCGAAGAACGGGAAGCATACTTCGTCCTGCTGGCCATAAACCGGCCAAAAGTACGCGGCTTTCAATTTGCCCGGCTCGCCTCGTCCGGCCTTGATCGGCGTCTCGTCCATGGCTTTCACCCGCGAGCGGCGGATCGAATCGAACTGCGCGTCATAGATCGGTTCGAGCAACGCCACGCCTTGCTGTGCCACCTGGGTCAGCCACGGCCGGCTGACCGTGACGCCGCTGTCGGCAAGGCGCTGATGCTGCCGATACAACGGCAGGTGATAGGCGAACTTGTCGATCAAGAGGCCGGCGACAAAGCTCACGTCGGCGCGACTGCCTTCGATGACACCAACTGGCGCGTTCGGGCAGACGATGGCTTGGGTGGCCCGCAGCTTGATCACCGGGCGCCGGTATTTCAGTACGACGTAGCTGCCCGGACGCTGCGCCAGCCGATAGCTGTGCTTGTAGGTGATGACGTCGAACTCGTCCGGCGCGAGCCCCTCGGCTTCCACAGCGGCCAGCTCGATGACTTCGACCGGCACGCGGGTTTCATCGAAGAAGGGAATGCTGTCGTCGCCGGTATCCGGCTTCTTGCTCGCCACCCGCCGTCTATGGGCCGCAACGGGATGCTCAACGGGCAATGTGGGCGACACGGCTTGCTCCGGCCCCCCGAGACTCATCTGGCCATCGGCACCCTCGACGAGGCGCCGTTCGCTCTTCTGCCCGAAGATCTGGCGCTTGAACCAATCGAGTTGGTGCTTGAGCGCCTCGACTTCGCGTCTCAGATTGAGGTGCGAACCGGCCAGATCGACGATTTGCTGCGGACTGAAAGCCGCGGCCTCTTCAAGGCTGGGCGGGCGAGTATCGAGCACCGAAATCATGTCGCCATTATACCGCAAGATCCGCTCCCCGTACGGCTTTCAAGCTGATTTTGCGATACCGAATAGCGCTTTTTATAGGTCTTCGCTTCGATCCCCTCGAGCAGTAATTTGAGCCCGGTCCAATCCATCTCCCGCGTCGCCACCTTACGCCAGTCGGACACAAATCGTCCCTGTTCGAGTCGCTTCGCCCAGACACAGAAACCGGTCCGATCCCAGTACAACACCTTCATCTGCGTCGCACGTCGGCTGATGAAGACGAACAGGTGACCGCTGGTGGGATCCTGCCCCAGTTCATGACGGGTCAACGCGTAGAGACCATCGAAGGATTTGCGCATGTCAGTCGGCCGGCCATAGACATGCACCCGCACCTGGCCTTCGGGAAAGAACATCAGCCGCGCACCAGATGCAGAACCAGACCTCCGCCCAGATCGAGCTTGAGTTCGAGCCGCGGTTTCGCCGGCGCCCCCGAATGCAGCGCGCCCAGATCAACGAAAGCCGACCCAGCGTCGTTGCCGACTCTGGCGTCGCGCTCTCGCCCATCACCCAGAATGCTTCGCCAGCGATAAAAGCTGGCCTCACTGATCTGCTCACCTCGGCAGAACGCCTTGATGCACTGACCACTCGATTGATGCCGCGACAACAGCAAACCCCACTCGTGCTCACTGCGCCGTGCCCCCTTCGCCTTCTTTCCTCCCGTCATGACCTTCGCTCCCGGTGTGATTCATCCAGGAAGCGATTCTCCCCATCACCCGCCCAAGGAGAAGAACGCCCATGGGTTACCGCTTACGCTCCAACAGCCTGCTTCGCTGGCTGAACCTCGCCCCTCAAGCTACACGTTGGGCGTTTCGGCACTTCCACAATCCAAACGAAAGGAACTACAGATGACTGACGAACTCGCGGTTGCCAACAAAGAACTCCTCCGCCGATTCTATAAAGAGGTCTACGT
>JBAWGM010000274.1:0-2908 GCA_049592895.1 Thiobacillaceae bacterium
GTGGTAGTGCCGTCGCTGCGCTGGATGGGTTGGGATGAACAGGCCGCGAGGCCCAAGGCCACGCCTGCAATGAACAAAGGAATCGGCAGGGTTTTCAACCTAGCAGCCTGTCGGGCTTGAAGTTCTCGGACGATGTATCCGAGGAGTGGATTTCATGATCCGCGGCGAATTGGGGCGTTTGGTGCCGAAATCGGGCTGTTTTGCGATGGAATCGTAATGCCCCTGTCCTAATTTCCCTACTGCGGACGCAATACGGCCATGCGTTTCAAATTCCACGCCAGGCAAACCAGCGTCCATTCGTTGCGCACGTTCTCCAGCCCGCGCAGCAGGAACTGGCGGAAGCCCATCACCGACTTGATGATGCCGAACACCGGCTCCACTGTCTGCTTGCGCAGCGCATAGGCCGCGCGGCCGGCCTTCGTCTTGAGCGCATGTTTCATCTGTTCCACATGGCTCGCCGGCCCCGACAGCGGCGCCGGTTCCGTAAAGCGTGCCCGCCAGTCCGGGTGATGTTCGTCACGTCCGACCGCGATCAGCGGGTTGATCTTGGCAGCCTGACAGGTTTCGACATTCTTCTCGCTGTAGAAGCCGGTATCGGCCAATAGGGTTTCAGGCTGGTTCAGACCTTTGGGCAGCGCTTGAATCCTGCTCACCATCGGCTCGACTTGCTCCTTATCGTTAGCCGCCTCGGTGACATGGGGAGCGATCACCAGCATCGAGTCGGTATCGACGACGCCCTGGGCGTTGTAGCACTGTTCGAAGCCGCCACCGGCCACCTTCATGATGCGCGAGTCTTCGTCGGTCAGATTGGGTCGTCTGCTCGCGGGCCGGCCGCGGGCGGTTGCGGCGGCTTGCCGCCCGGCTTCTTGCCGGTGGCGGCCTCCTTGGCCTGACGCTTCGCCAGCTTGGCAAGATACTCGGCCTGCTCGCGCTCGAAGCGCTCCTTGGCCCGCGCCTCAATCTGGGCCTTGGCCGCGGCGATAGCCGCCAGGCGGTCTTCCCGCCGCAAGATCTCCTCGGGCAGGCTCACGCCCTCGGGCACGGCACGCCGGTCGGCGGCCTCCGCCAACTTAAGCATCTCTTGGACTTCAGCCTTGAGTTGCGCTTCGAGCTTCTCGGCGTGTCCATAGGACAGCGCGCTGTGCCGGGAAGCATTGGCGTGAATCTTGGTGCCGTCCAAGCTAACGGTGCCGAAGCGGGAGAGCTGGTTCTCGCGGGCCACTTGCAGCACCTGGACGAAGACCGCAGCGAATTCGTTGCCGAAGCGGCGACGGAAATTGGCCAAGGTGTCGTGGTCCGGATGCTGGTCGCAGGCAATGAAACGGAAGGCCAGAGAGTCGTAGGTGGCCCGCTCAATCTTGCGGCTGGAGTGGGTGCCGGTGGCGTAGCCATAGATCAAGAGCGAGAGCAGCAAGGCCGGGTGGTAGGCGTCGCTGCCCCGGCCGGCGTAGGCACGTTCCAGTTCCGATAGATCCAGTCCTTCGACGACATCCACGACGTAGCGCGCCAAGTGCGATTCGGGCAGCCAGTCCTGTACCGAGGGCGGCAGCAGGTAGTCGGTCTCGCGGTCGATCGGTCGGAATCGGCTCATTCCATCAGGCTCCAGGGACGATACCCAATTCTACCGCCGCAGCGCATAGTCCGACAGGCTGCTAGTGGTCTGCTTTGCAAATCATGAAACCACCATTCTCGGCTGAACGGCCACCGTCTCTGTGCCTGTAGGCAAGGCATGGTTCCATCACTTCGCCAGCACTACACTAGCATCAAGAATCCCCATGTGGCTTAGGCCAAAATATATAGACAGCAGGCAGATAGGCGATGGCACACGTCTTTGATAGCATGGCGCGCAAGGACTGTCCTCAAGTGGAGCGGGCGAAGGGAGTCGAACCCTCGTCTCTAGCTTGGGAAGCTAGGGTAATGCCGTTATACGACGCCCGCGGCTACTTCCAGGTTGCCCTGCAACCGACCAGCACTGCTTCGGAAACTCTGCTTCCACATTGAGCGGTGCCCGCGTGGTAGACTGTTAGCCTCTTTGCGAGGCGGCAAGGCTTCGCATCTTACTTGAATTCCCAGTCCAGATGAAGTCAATCAACCTCCTTATAAACGGCGAGCCGCGTGATTTCCCGACGCCGCTTAACGTCTTGGATCTGGTGGAAACGCTGGGATTTTCCGGCAAGCGCGTAGCGATTGAGCGCAACGGCGAGATCGTGCCGCGCAGCACGTATGGCAATACCGTCCTGCTGGATGGAGATCAACTGGAAATCGTGGTGGCTGTGGGTGGGGGCTGATTGTAAGTGGGTGAATGAATGATGGATGGCTTGCAAATTGCGGGTAAGACCTACGGCTCCCGGCTGCTGGTGGGTACCGGCAAATACAGGGATTTTGATGAAACCCGCCTGGCGGTCGAGGCATCCGGCGCGGAAATCGTCACGGTTGCGATTCGCCGCACCAACATTGGCCAGGATACGAACCAGCCCAGCCTGCTGGATGCGCTGCCGATGTCCAGATATACCTACCTGCCCAACACCGCAGGCTGTTACAGCGCAGACGAGGCAGTTCGCACACTCAGGCTGGCGCGCGAATTGCTGGATGGCCACAGCCTGGTCAAGCTCGAAGTTTTGGGCGATCCGCAGAGCCTGTACCCCAACGTGGTCGAAACCCTGAAAGCGGCGGAAGTGCTGGTGAAGGACGGCTTTCAGGTGATGGTCTATACCTCTGACGATCCCATCATCGCCAAACAGCTTGAAGACATTGGCTGCGTGGCGGTGATGCCGCTTGCTTCGCTGATCGGTTCCGGCATGGGCATACTTAATCCGTGGAACCTGCAGATCATCATCGAGCGCTTGACAGTCCCGGTGGTCGTCGATGCGGGGGTCGGCACGGCATCCGATGCGGCCATAGCCATGGA
>JBAWGM010000275.1:0-1565 GCA_049592895.1 Thiobacillaceae bacterium
CAGAGTTCCCTGATCCGGCGGATTTCCGCAATGACCTTGTTTACCGGCTTAAGCTTGTATTTCGGCGAGAGAAGGATCGATGCCGCGCAAAACTCGCAGTGGAATGGACAGCCGCGCTGCGTCTGGACTGTTAGCCGGTTGTACCGCCCGATATCCAGAAGTTCAAATCGTGGCATGGGGGCGTCGGCCAGATCGAAACTGTGTCGACGGGCGTCATAGACCGGCTTGAGCGTTCCGGCCTTCGGATCGGCGATCAAGCCGGGCCAGAGGGGTTCACCCTCACCGATGACGATACTGTCCGCGTGCTGCGCGGCTTCCTCCGGCAGGACCGTTACATGCAGGCCCCCCAGGATGACCTTGGTTCCGGTGGCGCGGTAGCGGTCTGCCAGCCGGTAGGCATCCTTGATTCGTGCGGTAAAGCTCGAAATCGCGACCGCATCGAAGCCCCCGGCCAGTTCGCCATCCACTTCGCCGGGCATTTCAACGTACTGAAGATCGACGTCGGCCGGCGTCAGCCCGGCGAGCGTCAACAAGCCCAGGCTGGGAAGAGAGGCAATGATGCGGTTGCGGTCGACAAAGCCCGGCAGGGTGAGGCCCAGCTTAGTCAACTCCGGGTTGTATGCCCGCACGCCGCTGATGGCAATCAGGCCGAGTTTCACGCTGTCGGCCACCCGGATAAAACGGCCAAGACAGCGAGCAGAACACTGATGACCGGGATGAAGAACAGATTACGAAATGGCATGCGCCAGGCGGTCAGAAAGCACAGAAGCGGCATCGTAACCGCCCCGGTAATCATGGCCGTAACGGCAAGATACACATGAGCGGGCGGGAGTTCCACGGCTGACGCAGTCAGGGCGAGGGCGAAATTGAGAAAGCCGATGCCGAAGAAGGAAATATGTCCCAAGCGTATCATGCGCCGGGAAAACGAGCCGTAGCCCCCGATCCAATTGTCGCGATGGAAAAACAATCCGATGAGGGCGCCTGAAACTACGCCGCCCAACACTCCGATCCATCCGGCCAGCAAACTCAAATGTGCATTCATTGAGGTGCTCTCCCATTTCCGCCCTCCTATCAAGCTGACAAGGAGATCGGGTTCCGTCTTTTCTGCTTTGCCGCTTGCCCTTGAAGTGTTCGCATTCGCTGTCTTCCACCGGGCCGGGGTCGTCGGATCGGATTATGAGCCGATACAGATCGTTTGTATCAGACTCAGTCTTGCGCGGCAATCCAGGCGGGGCTTTGCAGCGCGTGCCTGGCCGGGGCACGATTCGGATGGTGTGAGCGCGTTCTCACCTGAAAAGGCGTTGATGGTTTCGTTGTACTTGGGCCTCACGCCCCAATTCAATCCTCGATCCGGTTTCAGTGCTGTATGCAATGTGCTAATGTCAGTGCTGACAAACTTAAGCCATTGGAGTGGACAATGAAACATATTGTGTGGGCGATAGTTGTCTTGATGACCATGGGCAGGGCGCTGGCCGACCCTGCACCGGGTACCGTCTTGAAGGAACCGAAAACCGGAATGGAGTTTGTGTGGGTCCCGGGCGGCTGCTTTATGATGGGTTCAGACA
>JBAWGM010000276.1:0-2970 GCA_049592895.1 Thiobacillaceae bacterium
CCGCATCCGGTATTCCATCCGGCTGCGGAACAGATCGAAGGGGTGAAAGCGCTGCGCGATGAATATGGGTTGGAGGATGACCGCTACGTTGTGCTGCTGCCGGGTTCGCACGCAGCCGGGCAGCTAAAACGCTGGGGGGTGGAACACTTTACCGAGCTGGCCCATCTTCTGCACGCGCAGGGAGTGAAGAAGATCGTACTCATCGGCGGGCCGGACGAGGTGGAGGATTGCGTGCAGATTGAGACCGCCGGCGACTTCGTCGTCAACTTGAATGGCAAGTTGGCGTTGCTGCAAATTGCACCTCTGTGCGAGGGTGCGATGGCCATCATCGGCAATGACACGGGCACCGCCCACTTTGCATCCGCAGCGGGCCGGCCCCTGCTGGTGCTGTGCGGACCGACTGACCCGCGCCGGGTCAAACCTATTGGGGATTCAACGCTGGCGGTCCAGGCTGATTTGCCGTGCATCAGTTGCTACGCCAAGGTTTGCCGCAACCCGAACTACCATGCGTGCATGAAGGCGATCAGGCCGGAATGGGTGGCCTCCACGCTGCCCTCTATAATCGCGGGAGATTTCAAGCCAGGTCAGTCCTTCGAGAATGGCTTGCGCAGCTTTTGAGCTCAAACCCTCTGGACTTGCATGCGGCGAAGCTCTGTTGTCGCATTCGCCTCCTCCCGGTAGCGTTCAGCATTCAACCAGGAATAGGATTATTCAGCGAGTACTGCAGGGTCCACTTGGGATTGTGGCAGCCGAAACCAGCCAGGCAAGCGGCTTGACCGCTTATCGGCTTGAAACCAGCGTGACAAAAAACCGGCAAAGCCATATATGAGAATTCTTCATGTCTCCCACCAGCAGATGAAATATCTTGGCGCCCGTAATTACTTTCTCCCGGTGCGCATCAACAACGGTTTCATCAGAAACAACCATGACGTTTACTGGTTCAGCGATCGCGATGTCGCGCGCTGTTCGTCCATCTTCAGCACGCGCAAGATGGGGGCGGGGGCGAGCAATCGAAAACTGCTCGAAGTCTGCCGCAATTTCCGGCCTGAGGTGATTGCATTGAGTGCGGCGGATGTGATCCATGCCGAAACTTTGGCCGAAGCCCGAAGACTGCTGCCCAATGTGGCGATCCTGCAGTACTACATCGACCCCCTGTTCGATGCATCCAATTTTCGCAATGCCCGAAACAAGGCGGAGGTCGTTGACTGGCTGTTCGTGACCACGGCCGGTCCGGTCCTGTCGCGTCTTGCAGGGTCCCGTTCCAGGGTGGCATTTGTCCCCAACCCGGTGGATTCCAGCATCGACGTCCACCGCAGCCATGAACGCACGGATCAGCCGCATGATGTTTTCTTTGCCGGCCATATGTCGAAATGGCAGCATCCGGACGACCTTCGCGGGCGAGCTTATGAGCTCATGCGGGACAGGCTTCCCGAAGTGCGCTGCGCGATTTACGGGCATGGACCGGGGAAGTCCCTGTTTGGCACTGCCTTCATGGACGCTCTGGGGCAGGCCAGAATCGGGCTCAACTTCAGCCAGCGCAACAGAGATGCCAAGTCCGGGCCCGGGGGTGAGCTGTACCTTTATTCCTCAGACCGAATCGGGCTTTACCAGGGAAACGGGCTGCTGGTCTTTTCAACGCGCGCCTTCAGCCTCGGGGAATTGTATGGAACAGATACGATGGTCGAGGTGGAGGGTGCCGACGAATTTATCGACGCATTGCGCTTCTATTTGCAGAATGACACTGAACGGCAGCGGATCGCCAGAGCGGGATATGAATTGGGCCATCTGGAGTTCAACGAACGGTTGGTGTCGCAGTACATGATCGAGGCCACGCTTGGCCTGCCGTTTTCTCACTCTTACCGCTGGCCGACGGAAAGCTACGGTCAGTAGGCAACGAGACTTCTCCACGCCATCCACATTCATTCTGCGGAGTCCGGCTTGAGCAGGTCCTTAACGATTTGGAACCCAGAATGGAAATTGGCTGGTTCTTGATTTGAGCGTATCAGGTCAAGCTTCGCGCTCAGTTCGGGGAACAGGGATTTTGCTCTATCAGAGTTCTCATCTCGCCATTTTTCGAATTGCAATCTTTTTTCAAGTCTCTTAGGCCGCCTTCTGCGAACGCCAGGCCAACGGGTAGGGTACCTCTTGTAGAAATTGTATTCATCCATTACCACTCCGCGCGCTGCCCCAAGCACGAACATGCAAAATATGGTTTCGTTGGAGATGTCCTGTTTTGCAAAGGCTTCTCTCAGTATGTTGGTTCTGAACAGGGAGTAAATCAAATTTCCCTTGTATGAATAAATATGCAGGTTCGCAAAACTCAATATCCTTCTGTTCCTATCCCTGTCTTCGAATCCCTTAAAAATGGTCCTTGGAATTTTCTTGTAGACACCTAGATGAATGCTTTTTACGATAGTTGTTGGAAATACAAATCCAACAGACTTGTCGTCCATGGCCGGCAGGGCGTGGGCGATGAAGTTGGGTTTCCAGAAATCATCATATGCGGCCCACATAAAATATTCCCCTACAGCTGCCTCTAACACGAACTGAAAATTGGGGAGTGCACCTAGATTTACAGATTGTCTGACATAACGAATTCGCGCATCGTGCGCTGCATATTGACGGCAGATTTGTTCCGTCCTGTCGGTAGATGCATTGTCAGAAATGATCAATTCAAAATCTGTGAAGGTTTGTGCCAACAGCGAGTCTAGAGCATCACGAATGTACCTCTCGCCATTGAATACGGGCATTCCTATGCTGACAATCGGTTGTGAGGATGACATTTGGTTCCGGGTTATCCAACGATGTCGCGCCGCACAGGCCTTAGCGCACCCTTTTGAGATAGCCATCCGGTGCGACGGTGATCAGCAGCTTGTCCTGAATGCTCCTGTTAATTTCAAATTCAGGATGCGTTTTGAGGTACTCCCGGACGGCAGTCTTCGGGTTGTTGCCCGGTGCCCAGGGGCGGTT
>JBAWGM010000277.1:0-3637 GCA_049592895.1 Thiobacillaceae bacterium
GTGACACAGAGGGAGTACGAGCGGACAGTGGGCAGCAACCCCAGTTACTTCAAGGAGGACGACCGCCCGGCGGAACAGGTCAGTTGGGATGAAGCCAATGCCTTTGCGGCGCAATTTGGAGAGAAGATCGGTAGCCTGATGAGGCTGCCCAGCGAAGCAGAGTGGGAATACGCCTGCCGGGCAGGAGGGCAACATGATGCCTTTTGCGGCCAGGGCCAAGTGGTCAATCTAGGCTGGTTTGGAAGCAACAGCGGCACGCGGACCCACCGGGTAGAGCAAAAGCAGGCCAACGCCTGGGGTTTGTACGATATGAGCGGCAACGTATCGGAGTGGGTGTTGGATTGCTGGCACGCGGATTACGCGGGGGCTCCCACGGATGGGAGCGCCTGGATGGGAAACGGAGCTTGCGGCCAACGTGTTTCCCGTGGCGGTGCCTGGTTCGACTCCATGCCGTTCTTGCACGCGGCCTATCGCAGCAAGTATGAGCCGTCGTCCCGGTTTTCTTATCTCGGGTTTCGTCTGGTCATGACTCAGGGCTCGCCCAATCGTCAATAGCCATGTTCATCGCCAATACTGCGTTGCCGCAGTCTCGAGGAACCCGGATTCGGCGCCAAAATGACTCAGTTTGGCAACTGGCTCAACAGGCTGTTGAGCCTGCGCACAAAACTGGCCGGGTCGTCCAGTTGGCCGCCCTCGGCTAGCAACGCCTGTTCGAACAACAGATTCGCCCAGTCGGCAAACCTTGACTCGTCAGCCTCGCGGTTCAGGCGAGTAACGAGCGCGTGGCTGGGGTTGATTTCCAGTGTCGGCTTGATGGTCGGGGCGGCCTGGCCGGCGGCTTTCAGCAGGCGTTCCAGATTGGCGCTCATATCGCCTTCGCCTGTGACCAGACAGGCAGGCGATTCGGTCAGCCGGTGGCTGACGCGCACGCCCTTGACCCGCTCGCCCAGGGTCTTCTGGATGCGTTCGACCAACGGTTGCAGCGCGTCTTCGGTATTCTTCTGCGCAGTCTTCTCGGCCTCATCTTCCAGTTCGCCCAGATCGAGCGCGCCCTTGGCGACCGAGGTAAGCGGCTTGCCGGCGAATTCTGTCAGATTGGAGAGCAGCCACTCATCGACGCGGTCGGACAGGAGCAGCACCTCGATACCCTTCTTGCGGAAGATTTCCAGGTGCGGGCTGTTCTTTGCCGCCGCAAAGCTGTCGGCGGTGATGGTGTAGATGGCCTTCTGCCCCGCCTTCATGCGGTCGACATAATCCTTCAGCGCGACAACCTGCGCATCGGTGTCGGTGTGGGTGGAACTGAACCTGAGCAGACCGGCGATGCGTTCGCGGTTGGCGAAATCCTCGCCCGGACCTTCCTTCAGTACTCGGCCGAATTCCGTCCATAACTTCGCATAGTCCTCCGGTTCGGTTTCGGCCATGTCCTCCAGCAGGCCCAACACCTTCTTCACAGAGCCGGCCCGGATCGCCTCGATGTCCTTCGAGTGCTGGAGGATTTCGCGCGAGACGTTGAGCGGCAGGTCGGACGAGTCGATCACGCCGCGCACGAAGCGCAGGTATTGCGGCATCAATTGTTCGGCGTCGTCCATGATAAAGACGCGGCGCACGTAGAGCTTGATGCCGTGGCGCTGCTGGCGGTCATACAGATCGAAGGGCGCGTGCGACGGCAGGTAGAGCAGCGAGATGTAGTCCTGCTTGCCTTCCACGCGGTTGTGCGACCACGCCAGGGGCGGCTCGAAGTCGTGCGCGACGTGCTTGTAGAATTCGCGGTATTCCTCGTCGCTGATGTCCTTCCTGGCGCGTGCCCACAGGGCCGAGGCGCGGTTGACCGTCTCGTCCTCGTCGGTCGGGACTTCCACGCCATCCTTCCATTCGGTCTTCTTCATCACGATGGGCAGGGTGATGTGGTCGGAATACGTGCGAATCACCGACTTGAGTTTCCAGTCCGAAAGGAATTCGTCCTCGCCTTCCCGAAGATGCAGGACGACTTCGGTGCCGCGCCCAGGCTTGTCGACGGTCTCCAGCGTGTAGTCGCCCTCGCCGCCGGATTCCCAGCGCACCCCATGCTCGGCTGTGAGACCGGCGCGGCGGGTGGTGAGCGTCACCCGGTCGGCAACGATGAACGACGAATAAAAGCCGACGCCGAACTGGCCGATCAACTGTGTGTCTTTCTTCTGGTCACCCGATAGCTGGGAGAAGAACTCGCGCGTGCCGGATTTCGCAATGGTGCCGATATGCTCGATGACTTCCTGCCGGCTCATGCCAATGCCGTTGTCGGCAATGGTCAGCGTGCGCGCTTCGCGGTCGAAGGCGACGCGGATCGTCAGTTCGCTGTCGTTCTCGAATAGCGCCGCGTCGGTTAGCGCCTCGAAGCGCAGCTTGTCTGCCGCGTCCGATGCATTGGATATCAGCTCGCGTAAAAAGATGTCTTTGTTGGAATACAGTGAATGGATCATCAGCTGCAGGAGCTGTTTGACTTCGGCCTGAAAGCCCAGGGTTTCCTTGGATGACGTTTCGTTCATGGCGGCGTTGGTTCAGTTGTTTGCAACGGGGTGGTAAATGGGGGCCGTGTATAGGATTTCAAGGGCCTGACGGTTCGTGCGAAAGGGAACTCAGTCAGTCATTATGTGGAGCCTGGGACGATGGCCCTGCATGAGAGTCTTGTCAGGCGATCCCTGCTCGCTGGAAGGGTATGAACGCTGCAGCAGGCCGGCTGAGTGGCGGTTCATGGCGCGAACGGTTCTGTTGGCGTGCCGGTCACGTAGCTACTCCTGCCTGGCCGAAGGGCTAATTACTGACTGCCTTGGTGATCAGAGGAACAAGCGGCTTCGGCAGCCTGATTTTGCCGGACAGGGCAAAAGCGCGGGCGCTTCTTGACATCTTGCTCCATGTCTTGCGGATGATGTCCAGCCACTTGCCTTCGTCGTAATCGGGTTTGCTACCGGCAAAGGCCAGTATGTAGTGCTCGATGAATACAAGGTTGGCGATATCTTCCAGCAATTGCGTGTCCGGATTGGTCTTGATGCCGCGCTTGCCAACGGCCTTCTTCACGCGTTCTATCATCGCCGCGTCATAGCCGGCTTCGCGCATAAGTTCGCCTGCCGTGTCCGCGTGAAACTTGTAGAGTCCGCTGCGCCAGGCAAGGTAGCCGTCCTTGGTCATCGGGTAGCTGTTGCGCGGCACCGTCCAGCGCCTGATGTGCTGGGCGCGCACCGCGAGCTGCGCGGCCTCGGAAGCATCAGGCGCGAAGCGGCCGATCATCTCCGACATGCGGGCGGCGTAAAGCAATTCCTTTGGCTGGCCCTGATCCTGATTGGGGTCCTCGGCATTGGCGGCATCGAACAGCGCAATGGCCTTGTTGAAACGTTCCGGGTTTTCGATCATTTCTCTTGCTTCGGTAGTCCGACAAAATTGATATTATGCAATGCCAAACCTCTCTTTTCGATCAATCCTGTTGCATGCCGATTCTTACAATGGCACGGCGATCAGCGTAAAATAAGCTGCGCTCCGCACCCCTTCGACCATCTCCATGTATCTGAGTTACTTTGGCCTCGCCGAAGCGCCTTTCTCCATTGCTCCGGCGCCGCGTTATCTTTACATGAGCCAGCGCCATCAGGAGGCGCTTGCTCATTTGCTC
>JBAWGM010000278.1:0-1517 GCA_049592895.1 Thiobacillaceae bacterium
GAGCAGGTAGTTGAAGTTGGCGGTGAGATGGAAGAACGCTTCGACCTTGACCGACAGCGGCTGTTTCGAGCCGAGAATGCGCGGGAGCAGCTTGATGCAGGTCTGTATCGACCCCTTCGCCCAGCGGTGCTGCTGCGACTTGAAGGAGTTCATCTCGACCGGGACCTCCGCCGGCGAGACGAGATCCGGCAGGAACACGAAACGCCAGCCGGCCAGCTGAGCCCGATAGCTGAGATCCAGGTCCTCGGTCAGCGTGTCGTGCTGCCACCCGCCGGCCGATCCGATCGTCTCGCGGCGCCAGATGCCCGCGGTGCCGTTGAAGTTGAAGAAGCAGTGCGATCGGTTGCGCGCGCCGTGCTCGAGGACGAAGTGCGCGTCGAGCAGGATCGACTGGATCTTCGTCAGCAGCGAATAGTCCTGGTTGATGTGGCCCCAGCGTGCCTGCACCATGCCGATCCGTGGATCGGTCGCGAAGTGCGGGAGAGTCTTCTTCAGGAATTCCACTGGCGGAACGAAATCCGCGTCGAAGATCGCGATGAACTCACCGGTCGCCTGGTGGAGCCCGGCTTCGAGGGCACCGGCCTTGTAGCCGGTTCGATCGACACGGTGCAGGTAGTGGATGTCGAACCCGCGCGCGGCGTGCCGCCGCACGGCAAGTTCGGCAATCGACGTCGTCTCGTCGGTCGAGTCGTCCAGGACCTGGATTTCCAGCAGCTCGCGCGGGTAATCGATTTCGCAGACGGCGTCGATCAAACGATCCGCCACGTACATCTCGTTGAAGATCGGCAGCTGGACCGTTACGCGTGGCAGCACGGCCAGGTCCGGCGGCGGCGCCGGGGCGTTCCCTTTGTGCTTCATGTAGAGATACACAAGGTAGTAGCGGTGCCAGCCGTAGATGGCCAGTATGCTCAGCACGAAGAAGTAAAGAATGAGAATCAGCGTCTCAAGCGGCGTCATAAACAGATGAGTCCGTCAGGGCAAACAATCGATGATGTTATCGCTCCGCCGAACGCGAAGTCAACGAGAGCCAACTACTTGGAGACGCGAATCGAATTTGGCTCCGACCGCTCCCCCCCGACGACGTCCAGGTCGGCTCCCATTGACCTGAACCCGGGGCTGCGGCGCTTCAAGTTCTGCGCCAGGCGCCGTTGGAGGCCGTTTATTTCGCGTGGTCGATCACCACCGGAGCACCCCGCCCGGATTTTTGGGGAAATGACCACACTGCTCGCGATGCTCGACAGTCGCGCCAGTTCGATCAACCACCTGCCTTGACAGTTCCCGCTCTCGCTCACATATTCGCGGGGGCTGTTGTCGGCTCTCCCTGCCTGAGCTATAGTTAAGGATTGCCTTCACTCCGGTCGCCTCTGTCTTAATCGGAGGCACCTCGATTCACACATGCATCCCGGCGCCCTGAGGGCCCTCGAATTCGATCGCATTGTCGAAGCGGTATCCCGCTTCGCGCAGACGCCCCCAGGCGCCGCGCGCCTGGCGGAGCTCCAGCCGCTCATCGACACCCG
>JBAWGM010000279.1:0-7640 GCA_049592895.1 Thiobacillaceae bacterium
CCCCACCGCCTGGACTAATCCTGCCGCTGCTCCTGCAGCCCAGCCGGCTCCCGCCAAGTAACCAACACAAGGCTGGTAAGGGTTGTACAAGAGCCCGACCGAACGGTCGGGCTTTTTCTGTTGCTTATGCCTGGCAAGAAATTAATCAGGCCCGGCGCCAGTTTGTGCCCTGCGGCCCATCTTCCAGAATGATGCCCGCGGCCTTCAACTCATCTCGGATGCGATCGGCCTCGGCAAAATTCCTCGACTTCTTGGCAGCAGCGCGCGCTTCAATCCTGCGTTCAATGCCTTCTCTACCGTAAGCAATTTCCGTGTCGTACGTGTCTGTCGCAGTCGCCGACTCTGTCATTGAAACGGGGTGACCCTCACCCTGCAAAAAGCTAATGGGGTCACTTTGCAGGACTCCCAAGACTCCGCCCAGAGATTTAAGCATCGCAGCGAGTCGTGAATCTCTGGTTCCGTTCACTTCCGTCGCCAACTCAAACAGTATCGCCACCGCATCCGGCGTGCCGAAGTCCTCATCCATGGCCGCCCTGAAACGGGCGGCATAATCATGGTCCCAATCCAGCTTCACTTCAGCAGGCGGGACGTTTTTCAATGCGGTATACAGCCGCCTCAGCGCGCCTTTTGCGTCATCCAGATGCGCATCCGAGTAATTGAGCGGGCTGCGGTAATGGGCGCGCAGAATGAAGAATCGCACCACTTCGGGATCAAACTTCTTCAGGATTTCGCGAATGGTGAAGAAATTGCCCAGACTCTTGGACATTTTTTCATTGTCCACTCGTACGAACCCGTTGTGCAGCCAGTAATTGACGAACTTGCAGCCGTTCGCGCCCTCGCTCTGGGCGATCTCGTTCTCATGGTGCGGGAACTGCAAATCCTGTCCGCCGCCATGAATGTCGAAATGCGCGCCGAGCAACTTGCCGCTCATTGCAGAGCATTCGATATGCCAGCCAGGCCGGCCTCGCCCCCAAGGGCTGTCCCAGGCGGGTTCGCCGGGTCTGGCCGCCTTCCACAGGACAAAATCCAAGGGGTCGCGCTTGTGCGGATCAATGTCGACACGCTCGCCAGCACGCAAGTCATCGACGGATTTGCCGGACAGCGCACCATAATGAGCAAAGCCCCGAACACTGTAATAGACGTCGCCGTTGTCTGCCGCGTAGGCCAGACCCTTCTCCACGAGGCTGCGGATCATGGCCAGCATTTCGGCCAGGTACTGGGTGGCACGCGGTTCATGATCCGGCCGCAGCACACCCAACCGGACCTCGTCCTCGTGCATGGCGGCGATGAAACGCTCTGTCAGGTCCGCAGTCGCTTCCCCTTGTTCCTGGGCGCGCTTAATGATTTTGTCGTCGATGTCCGTAATATTGCGCACATAGGTGACCCGATAAGCGGAAGCCCGGAGCCAGCGAGCCACCATGTCGAAAACCACGAACACCCTGGCGTGTCCAAGATGGCAGTAGTCATAGACCGTCATGCCGCAGACATACATGCGAACCAACCCAGGTTGAAGGGGAGTGAAGGTCTCCAATCGTCGTGTCAGAGAGTTGTAAAGCGTCAGCATAGGGCGGGATAGGATCGGGTGGCGCCATGTTTGCCTGACGAGGCGCCCAACCTGTTCGGGGAATTGTTAGAATACGGGGTCATTCGGCAACCATTTTGAGTTTATCACATGCCTACACTGCGCAGATTCGCTTCCATCATCGCTCTCAGCCTGGCATTTGCGGCCGGCCCAGCCGTTGCGAACGACGTCCAAGACATCAACCAACTGTTCCGCAAGGGCGATCTAAACGAGGCCTTGAGCCGGGCCAATCAATACCTTGTCAAGAACCCCAAGGATGCTCAAGTGCGGTTCCTTAAAGGCCTGATTCTGGCCGATCAGAACAAGACTGCGGAAGCTATACAGGCCTTTACCGGCCTGACCGAAGACTATCCCGAGTTGCCGGAACCCTATAACAACCTGGCCGTGCTTTATGCTGCCCAAGGCAAGTACGATGCTGCCCGCAACGCCCTGGAAATGGCCATTCGTACCCATCCCAGCTACGCCACGGCGCACGAGAACCTGGGGGATCTTTATGCCAAGATGGCTTCCATCGCCTATGACAAGGCATTACAACTGGATAACAGCAACACCTCGGCGCAGACCAAACTCGCGTTAATCAAGAATTTGATGACTGGACGGCGCAACCCAGACCTGGCCAATTCAGGGACTGCCGCGACCAACGAGGCAGCCAATCCGTCAGCCGCGAAAACAGCCAATCCGAAACCTGACACCAAACCGGCTGCCAGCTCCGCTGAAAGCAAGCCGGCGCCGGATGCGATCATCGAAACGGTGCAGGCTTGGGCCAAGGCGTGGTCTACCAATGATGTGGATGGCTATCTGGCCTTTTACTCGCCCGACTTCAAACCCGTCAGTGGCAGCCGTGGAGCCTGGGAAGCCCAGCGCCGTGAACGGGTCGGCAAGGCCAAGGATTTGTCGGTGCAAGTCTCCGATATTCGAATCCAGTCCAGCGGAGCTGATCGCGCGAGCGTCCGGTTCCGTCAGCAATACCGTTCCAAGAGCCTGACCAACACCAGCACCAAACATATGGAACTGGTTCGTAATGGGGACAAATGGCTGATCACGCAGGAAAGCGGCCGCTGACTGGATGACCAAGTGAAACCCCTGAAATTTTCCGCCGGCCTGCTGCTTCTTGGCTATCTGATTCCCGGCGCCTGCCTCGCCCAATCCGACGCGGAGCGCATGCTGTCGGAAACCTTGATAGATGTCAGCCAGAATAAAATGGACAATGCCTGGCGATCTCTCAATCATTTGCTCGCACGCTATCCCAATTTTCGTCTGGCTCAACTGATCAAGGGCGACCTGATGCTGGCCCATGCCCAACCCATTGCCACCCTGGGCAATGCATCGGCGTCCAGGCTCCAGCAGGATGATCTGCGCGCCGAGGCCCGCCAGCGCCTGCTCGATGTCACCCGGCCCGTCGATCCCAAACTGGTGCCGGATGCGCTGTTGTCCCTGGCCCCGGATGTCCACTATGTGCTCGCCGCGGATGCCGCAAGATCCAGGCTTTACGTGTTCGAAAACCGGCCGGAAGGCTGGGTCCACCGGGCCGATTACTACGTCACCATAGGCAAGCTTGGCACCGGCAAGACCAGGGCAGGCGACAAGCGATCGCCGGTCGGTTGGTACACCATCACCTCGCATAAGCCGCGCAGCGAACTGGAGGAGCTTTACGGGGACGGCGCCTACCCTTTGAGTTACCCCAATGACTGGGATCGGCGCGAGGGGCGAGACGGATCAGGCATCTGGATTCACGGCGTTCCCCGAAATACCTACAGCCGTCCCCCCAAGGCCAGCGATGGGTGCGTGGTCCTATCCAACGAAGACCTGGCCAGCCTGGCCCGCTTCATCGCCATCGGACAGACTCCGGTGCTTATCGCAGACACGCTCAACTGGGTCGATCCGGCCACGCTCGACCATAGCCGCACCGATTTTCGCAACGCGATGGAAATGTGGCGCCAGGACTGGGAAAGCCGCAATGCCGAACGCTTGCTGTCGCATTACTCCAGCAAGTTTCAAACCGGCGGCCAGGACTTCAAGGACTTTGCCGAGACCAAACGCCGCGTCAACGCGGCCAAGTCGTGGATCAATATCCGGCTGAAAGATGTCAGCGCGGTTCGCTATCCCGGCGAAGACAGCCTGGTCATGGTGAGCTTCGAGCAGGACTACAAGAGTAACAATCTGAACGACGTTTCACGCAAGCGCCAATACTGGCACCTGGAGAGCGGCGAATGGAAGATACTTTACGAAACCGTCTTATAGGAACAAGTATGGTCAAACTGCATACCAGCCTTGGCATCATCGGCCTGGAACTCGATGCTGAAAAGGCACCGATCACGGTCGAGAATTTCCAGCAGTACGTCAGGGAGGGATTCTATGACGGCACGATTTTCCATCGCGTGATCGACGGCTTCATGATCCAGGGCGGCGGGTTTGAACCCGGAATGACACAAAAACCCGTCCGTGGGCCGATTGAAAACGAAGCCGCCAACGGACTGAAGAACGACGCCTACACGGTCGCCATGGCCCGCACGCCCAACCCCAATTCCGCCACCGCCCAGTTCTTCATCAACGTCGCCAACAACAGCTTCCTGAACCATACCGCACCCACCCCGCAGGGTTTTGGCTACTGCGTGTTCGGAAGAGTGGCCGAAGGACAGGACGTGGTGGACAGGCTCAGGAAGGTCCGCACCGGAAGCAATGCCGGGCACCAGGACGTTCCAGTGGAAGATATCGTCATCACCAAGGCTGAAATTGTCTGAACATCCCGCGCGATCAGGTCACACCTATTTCATTTCCGACCTGCACCTGACAGACCAGCGCCCGGACATCAACGGGCGCTTTTTTAATTTCATTGAAAACCAAGCCGACGGCGCCGACGCCCTCTACGTTCTCGGGGACCTGTTCGAATACTGGGTGGGAGATGACAATCCAACGTCATCTATCGCATATGACACCGCGCTTCGGTTGAAAGCCCTGGCCCAGAGCGGCACCCCTGTCTATTTCATGCATGGCAACCGGGACTTTCTCCTGGCCAGCCGCTATGCCGTCCAGTCCGGAATGACGCTGCTGCCGGACCCCAGCCTGATCTCGCTCTATGGCATGCCCACCCTGCTCATGCATGGAGACACGCTTTGCACCGAAGACCGTGCATATCAGGCCTTGCGCTCCAGGCTTCGGCGCCCTTGGGTACAGACCCTGCTTCTTGCGCTGCCGGTGGCCCTGCGCCAACGACTTGCGGCACTGGCTCGAACGCGAAGCGAGTCGGCCAAACAGAGCAAGCCGGAAGCAATCCTGGACGTAAGCCAGGAGGAAGTTGGTCGGGTTCTGAGAACCCATGATTATCCTCGTCTGATCCACGGGCACACCCATCGTCCAGCCCGTCATGTTCATGAGGTGGATGGACATAGGTGTGAACGCTGGGTCTTGCCGGACTGGTACAAGACCGGCGGATACATCGACTGTGATCAACAGAACTGCAGGCTGGTCATGTTGTGATCATTCTTGCGTTGCATTGATGACCGCGTAGCCGGTGGGCAATCTAAACAGTCCGCGCCTGAGTTTTTCCGTGCCCTGTTTTTCCAGCTGCCGGCTACGCCCGGCGTAATCCCGCTCTTCCAACGGCAGGCCGTGGCTCAGGGCCAGGCCCGTATTCCATACATAGTGAACCAGGTCACAATCCTGGCGCATGTCCGGCTCGGTGTTTTCGTAGGTTCGATACTGGGTCCAGGCCAGCGCAGCCTTGTATTCGGCCAGCGCCTTTGCGGCCTCCGGCAGCAGTTTTTCCGCCGCGACCGTCTGTGAACACACTTTGCCGTTGACCTGTACGGTGACCCTTCTTGTTCCAGGCCGGATTTCTTCCACCCGCTCCTCCACCTTCCAGGCAGGCCGCGCCGAACCGGGCAAGGGCTTATTGCGGATGCGCATATTGGTCTTCATGCTGTGCAGAACATTGGTCAATACGCCCGTCTTCCGCTTGAGCAGGATGAAGTCAGACTCGTCCCTTCCATCGTCCATGCGCAGAAACTGCGGCGTAATCAGAATTCGGCTGGTGTAGGCGGGTGCGCCAGGATCATGGTCGAGGTAATACAGCACGATCATGTCGGCCGAGAACGCGGCATGAGCGCCGCCTAGAATGACGCAGCCCAGAAGAAAGAGTGCCGGCCAAACCTTGTTGATGGGTGTAATCAATTTGCCACCGATCGCGCCCGCAAAACCCATTCGATCAAATCTTTTTCAATCCCGATTCCAAGTCGGCCTTGATGTCGGCAATGCTTTCCAGACCCACCGCGATCCGAATCAGGCCGTCGCCTATGCCGGCATTCTGGCGTTGCTCCGGCGTCATGCGACTATGCGTGGTACTGGCCGGGTGTGTGATGGTGGTTTTGGTGTCGCCCAGATTGGCCGTGATCGAGATCATCCGGGTGGAATCAATCACCCTCCACGCCGCCTCCTTGCCACCGCGCACCTCAAAGGCAACGATACCGCCCCCAGTTTTTTGCTGGGTCATTGCAAGCTGATGCTGGGGGTGGGACGGCAACCCAGGATAAAGCACGCGTGTGACCTGAGGTTGAGCTTCCAGCCAACGCGCCAACTCCAACGCACTGCGCGAATGCGCTTCCATGCGCAAGCCGAGCGTCTCCAGCCCCTTCAGGAAGATCCAGGCATTGAAGGCCGACAGGGTAGGCCCGGCAGTGCGCAGGAAGGTATAGACGCCCTCGAGCAGGTCCTTGCTGCCCAGCACGGCTCCGCCCAAGACACGCCCCTGGCCATCAAGATACTTGGTGGCGGAATGAATTACGATGTCCGCGCCAAACTTGAGGGGTTGCTGCAACACCGGCGAGCAAAAGCAGTTGTCCACCGCCAGCCAGGCGCCGGCTGCTTTGGCAATGGCAGCGATGGCGGCGATATCGCTCACCTCAATCAAGGGATTGGACGGTGATTCGAGAAAGAACAGTCGGGTGTTGGGCCTGACCGCGGACCTCCATTCGCCCGGGTCGGTCGGCGAGACGAGGGTGGTTTCGATCCCGAAGCGTGACAGTATGTTGTTGAAAAGCTGCACCGTGGAGCCGAAGATGGTGCGCGAAGCGACAATGTGCTCGCCAGCCTTCAACAGGCCCATGACTGTGGCCAATATCGCCGCCATGCCGGAGCCAAAGGCCACGCAGCGCTCGGCTCCTTCCATCAGCGCCAGCCGGTTCTCGAACATGCTGACCGTGGGATTGGTGAAGCGGGCGTAGATGCTGCCCGGCTCCTCTCCCTTAAAGCGGGCTGCCGCCTGGGCAGCGTTTTCAAACACAAAACTGGAAGTGAGAAACAATGCCTCGGAATGCTCGCCGAACTGACTTCTCACCGTGCCGCCCCGAATGGCCAGGGTTTGCAAATCGTAATCCTGCTCGTTCATGGTCGCTCCATAAGAAAAAACCCGTTCAGCCAAGGCGGAACGGGTCTTCCACGTTTAGCCGCATTTATAGTGCGCCCGCAATCGGTGTACAAATCGGCGCATGAAGGGAATGTAAGCCTGGCTGAGAGTCTCTGTCAACTGTTGCTTGCCGTAGCCAGATTGAGATCCAGCTGCTGGGTAGCCAAGGCAGCCTGCAGCGGCATCTCGCCATTGCGCACGGCCTCGATGTAATTTAGGTATTCGGGCGTCACGTCCCCGGTAATATAGCGGCCGTCAAAACACGACGTGTCGAAATCGACGATGGGGGAATCACCCCTAACCGCCTTGATCAGATCAGTCAGATCCTGGTAGATCAGCGCATCACAGCCGATTTCTCGTGCGATTTCCTCGTCGCTGCGGTCATGCGCCAGGAGCTCTGAACGAGTGGGCATGTCAATGCCGTAGACGTTGGGGAATTTCACCGGCGGCGCGGCGGAAGCAAAGAACACCCGACTGGCGCCGGCATCGCGTGCCATCTGGACGATTTCCCGGCTGGTTGTGCCGCGCACGATGGAGTCATCCACCAGCAGGACGTTCTGGTCCTTGAATTCCTCGGCAATGGCATTGAGCTTCTGCCGTACCGACTTTCTGCGCAACGCCTGGCCCGGCATGATGAAGGTGCGGCCGATGTAGCGG
>JBAWGM010000280.1:0-4874 GCA_049592895.1 Thiobacillaceae bacterium
GAATTCCGTGGTTGCCCGCGTTTCCTGTGGTGGTCATCGCCACGGTGGAGGAAACCCCGAACAAGGGTCTGAGTTTTCAGCGCGTCGCCGGCAACATCAAGGCATTGGAGGGTGAATGGCAGATCCAGGGCAAGTTTCCGGTGCGCCTGATCTATCGCTCCATAGTGGACCCGGGCTTTCCCTTGCCGCCGCAGATGACTATCGATATTTTCCGCCAGGATACCAAGGTCCGCCTGGAGGCCATGGCGCAGGAGATGGCGCGCCGCGCTGCTGCCGGTCCCTAAGCGCCAACCCTGGCAATCGCGTTCAAATCCGGCCCTGAGAGCGCAAGATCGCGACGCCGTGGCAAACCGCAGAGAAGGCGAGCAGGGCCAGCGCTTCCGGCAGCATTTCGCTGATACCGGCGCCGCGCACGAACACGTCAAGAAAGCCGTCCAGTCCCCAGGACAGGGGTGAAAGCACAGCCAGCTTCTGCATGAACGGCGGCATCACCGCCTTGGGTACCAGGATGCCGCCCAGCGCGGCCATGATCATGACCGCAGCGGAGCTGAAGCTGGCGGCCTGCTCGGCGGTCCTGGCATACATCGACACGACAATGCCAAAGCCGATCGCCGCCAGACTGGCTGCCGCCCCCAGCAGCAGGATAGCCAGCGGGGCGTTGCCCAGGTCAAGCCGATCACCGCCCAGCAGGGGCAGCAGGTATACGCTGACCGCCAGGATTGAGCCCATCTGGATCTGGTTGATCACGAAGAATGGCACGGCCTTTCCCCCCAGCACTACCCAGGCCGGTACCGTCATGGTCTGCAGGCGAAACAGATTGCCCTGCTCGCGCTCGCG
Organism: Thiobacillaceae bacterium; assembly: GCA_049592895.1. Classification (GTDB taxonomy): domain Bacteria; phylum Pseudomonadota; class Gammaproteobacteria; order Burkholderiales; family Thiobacillaceae; genus DASQBT01. The sequence continues at coordinate 838 of JBAWGM010000280.1, forward strand.
GATGAAGGATACCGACAGCGGCACGGTGAGGAAGAACATGGCCAGCAAAGTCCAGGCCGGCGCATTCTGCTGCACCGCGGTGGGGGTGATATCGTTGTGATCGCGACTCACCAGGTCGCTGTGCAGCGGGGCGAACAGCCGGGACTCCTTCATGTCGGGCAGGGGCACGTAATTTTTGCCCAGGTTGAGGCGCAGGATCTGGTCCAGCTGCTCGCGTCCGAGCCGCATGCCGGCGCCGTGGAGAGCAAGGTCCAGCGCGCCTTCCAGTACCCTGCGGTAATCGGAGCGCAGCTCCGGGTCTGCCAGCACGCGAACCTCCACTGCCTTTTCCAGGCGCAAGTCCGGCGGTACCCCGGCGAGGATTTCTCCCACCCGGCGCCGTGCCTGTTCGGTGGCCCCAGCGGGGATTAGGATTGCGAATCTATAGCGCCCGTCCCGCAGCCAGCGCCTGACCTGATCTTCGGTCGCCCGTTCGGCCAGGGCAAGCCGGATATGGGGATTGGCGCGCAGGGCGCGAATCACTCCCTGCGCCACCTCCGCCTTGTCCTGGGTCACGACCAGAACCGGGAAGGAGGCGCCGGGGCGGTCGCCGAAGGCATCCCTGAGCGCCAGGGACAGAATCAGCACGAACAAGACCGGCATGATCAAGAACAGTGCCAGGGCCTTCCGGTCGCGCAGGATGATGCGCGTATCCTTCATGACGCTGGCACGAAAGCGGGAAAGTTCGCCGATGGTGCTGGACCTCAGGCTCACGCGTTCGTTTCTTCTTCGACCGCATTGAGGAAGATCTGCTCCAGGTTGGAGCCCCCGTAGGCCATGGATTCCACCCCCACCCCCGCATCCTTGAGTGCCTGCATGAGCGCCAGAGCTGCCTGGTCGGTGTGTGCGCCGGTGGCCCGCAGGCAGCGGCCGCTGATGCTGAAGTCACCCACGTCACGCAACTGGCGCAACACGTCGCCCAGACCAGGCGGGGGCTCGCGATCCAGGCGGATCTGGATGACCTCGTCGCGCTGCGAGTTGAGCAGTTCCTGCACGCCGCCTTTGGTCACGATCTGGCCATGGTTCAAGATGGCTACCTCGTGGCAGAGCTGCTCGGCCTCGTCCATGTAATGGGTCGAGATCAGGATGGTGACGCCGGTCGCATGCAGTTCGCGCAGCCGCTGGTGGATCAGCGAGCGGGAAAGAGGATCGATCGCAACCGTCGGCTCGTCGAGAATGAGGATTTGCGGTTCATGGATCAGTCCGATCACCAGGTTGAGCCGGCGCTTGAAGCCGCCCGAGAAGTGTTCCACCGGAGTGTTGGCCTGATCGACGATCTGCGCCAGGTCAAGGCAGGCCTGCACCCGTTCCTCAAGCCGTTCGCCGGTGAGGTTTTGCATGCGGCCGAAGTATTCCAGGTTCTCGCGCGCAGTGAGGGTGGGATAGAGGGCCGGTTCCTGGGGGACCGCACCCAGCAGGTGCTTGACTTCGGCGGCGGCGCTCAGCATGTCCAGGCCGCCAACCCGCACCGAGCCGGAGGTTGGCTTGAGCAGGCCGCACAGGATTGAGAGCAGGGTCGTCTTGCCGGCCCCGTTCGGCCCCAGGATGCCGTAGATGACATTGTGTTGCACGGCGAGCGTGAGCTTGTTGAGAGCGGGCGGCGCTTCCGGCTTGAACTGCTTGATCAGGTCGTTCACCTCGACCGCCAGCCTGCCTCGGCCGGGTGCCGGAGCCTGAAATGCGGGCGCGCAGGGGATATCCATTATCGCGCCAGTGCCGCCAGTGATCGCCCGGTCATCGTTCGGGTTGGGAGCGCCTTCTTGCCGTGGCGGCAACTGCAAGCGGCGGCCGCCTGCACAAGCGCACCGGCCAACCCCATGCGGTTGGTTTTGTGCCGGCGCCCGATGACGCCGCAGGGCGTGGATAATTTGCAGGTCACAATGGATGCGGCGCAATGAAATATCAGGGGATTGTACCGGCGGGCGCCGGGTCGGCAAAATCGCGATGGGCCAAGAGGAGGAGTGGGATGAGCAACGAACCCGGGGAGTTTGGGATCATGCAACCTCGGTTATTATTGACCCGGAATTCATTCCATGAACTGTTCGCTCAATAGACAATGACCTTGCCTCTCCATATCGCCAGCTACAACATCCACAAGGGGCTGTCGCATTTCAACCGACGGCTGACGGTCCATGAAGTGCGCGATCAGCTCAGGCAACTGGGAGCGGAGATCGTGTTTCTGCAGGAAGTGCAGGGCACCCACGATCAGCGTGCCAGCCACTTCAGCCACTGGCCGGATCAGCCCCAACACGAGTTCCTCGCCGACAAAGTCTTCGCCGATTTTGCCTATGGCAAGAATTCCGTTTACAACCATGGCCATCACGGCAATGCCATCCTGTCCCGCTATCCCATCCTGCGCTGGAACAATGTGGATATCTCCGCCCACGCATTCGAGGCGCGCGGCATGCTGCATTGCGAACTGGAACTGCCTGGCTTGTCGCAGCCCCTGCACTGCATCAACGTGCATCTGGGCCTCACCGAGGGTGGGCGGCGGCGGCAGATAGACATGATTTCCCGGCGCATCCATGAAATGGTGCCAGATGACGCAGCGCTGATTCTGGCCGGGGATTTCAATGACTGGCGCACTCGGGCTTGCCACTACATGCGCAAGGAATTGGGCTTGAGTGAAGTGTTTGAAGCCCACCAGGGCCAACCGGCCAAGAGTTTTCCCTCCGCGATGCCGATCTTCCAGCTCGACCGCATCTACACGCGCGGCTTCCAGGTGCGCAGCGCAGACGTGCATTCAGGCTTTCCCTGGCGGCGCTTTTCCGATCACGCCGCATTGACGGCGACCCTGATTGCGGCATGAGCCGAACTTCCCCGCCCGCGTTTTTTCCCCTCAAGCCGCTGCATTTTGTTTCCGCCAATCAGCTAAGCCTGCTGCAAAACGGGGGCATGTTCTTTCCCGCCCTGGAAGCCGCGATTCGGCAGGCGCAACAGGAAATCTTCCTGGAAACCTACATTTTCAAGAATGACGTGGTCGGCAAGTCGATTGCCTCTGCGCTGGAAGATGCCGCCAGAAGAGGCGTTAAAGTGCGGCTGTTGGTGGACGCCTTTGGGTCCAATGCCACTCCGGCGGATTTCTTCAGGGGCATGCAAGGAGCGGGGGTGGCGCTTCATCTCTACCGGCCCAAGCGCGGGTGGCTGCATTTGAAGCGCCATCGCCTGCGCCGCCTGCATCGCAAGCTGGTCTGCATTGACGGGACGGTGGCGTTTGCGGGCGGAATCAATATCCAGGACGATCTGGACGTGCCTGGTATCACCCAACCCAGGTTTGACCATACTGTGCAAATCCAGGGTCCGCTGGTGCTTGAGGTTCGGAAACAGATGGCCAGGCTGTGGAATATGCTGGAGTGGGCTACGGAGCAAAGCCGGCCACAGGAACTGGCACTCCCGGTGGTGCCCGTGCCATTTGGCCGGCAGCGCGCGGCGCTGGTAATCCGCGACAATCTGTTCCACCGCAGAGATATCGAGCGTATCTACTTGTCCGCCATCGGCCATGCCCGCCAGGAAATCATCATCGCCAACGCCTACTTTCTGCCCGGACGGCGCTTGCGCCGAGCGCTGACCGAAGCGGCACGCCGCGGCGTAGCCGTTACCCTGTTGCTGCAGGGACGGATGGAATACTTCCTGGAGCATCATGCTTCCCATGCGTTGTACGGCCAGCTCCTGGGCGCAGGTGTTGCCATCTATCAATATCAGGTCGCCAACCTCCATGCCAAGGCGGCGGTCATAGATGGACACTGGGCCACGGTCGGATCCAGCAATCTTGATCCGTTCAGCCTGATACTTTCGCGCGAGGCCAATATAGTGGTTGAAGACAAGGTGTTTGCCGGCGAACTGAGAGCCAGCTTGCAGTCCGCGATGACGCATCAGAGCATAAAGACAGAACTCCGCTTCTGGGCCGGGCGCACCCTGGTGCAGAGAACCCGCGACTGGCTGGCCTACGGCGTGGTGCGGCTGCTGGCGGCATGGGCCAGCCCGCGCGACAGGCTTTA
>JBAWGM010000281.1:0-4897 GCA_049592895.1 Thiobacillaceae bacterium
CATTTACAGTGCGGACAAACTCCTGTTGCTGTGAAAGTGAGCTCTTGAAACCCTCGGTCAATAGTGCTTTTTGGTGCTCTAGCTCCTTTATTTGAACCGCGAATTCATTTTTAACTAATTCAACTTCCCTGGTTATTGCGCCAATATCTTCCTTCGTTGCCAGGTTCTTGCCTTTTGCTGCAAGATAGTCGGGAATAAATGATTTGACAATGAACCACATGATTCCACCGCCAAACACTCCGCCAACCCCCAAGGCCCCAAAGTAGCCAATTATCAACTTCAGTTCTTCGAAGGTCATCTTGGCTCTCCCCATTGACCCAAACGTTTAAGATGAGGCGTCAAATGGCAACTGTTCACCGCGCAGTTCAGCTAACGTCTTGGCGAACGATGGATTGTATTTCCGCGCGTACTCTAGCGTGACCGAAGGGACATCAAGCTTCACGGAGTGATTCTTTGCAAACACATCCCGTACACGAATTTTCATGCGAACTGCGCCGTTACGTAAAGAGGGAAAACAACCACCCCAGCTATCTTCTTGCTCGAAGTAGACAACACCATTTGTTGAGCGGCCACATTCGAGAAAAGTTTCCGCTTTTGAATCTGTCAGGTAGTTTCTCTGAGTAAGGAACGGGTACACCTTGATGTTCTCTCCGATCATTGCTTGGAAGTCAGTAAGAGAGGTGGTTTGTTGATCAAGCCAGAACCAGCCGAGGGTGTTCTTCACCCAAGCGTAGCTGAATGGTTTGAGGTGCCAATGGTAGCCGATGGAAATGTTCTCGATCCTGGATGGTGCCGATCCGGTATTCGCTATGTTCAGATACAGCGCTACCCCGGTACGGTGAATATCATAGTCGCCGTGTTTTCGACCAACTGAAAAGGTGCAGCAGAAAGTGGGGCCGGGAATAGTCGCAATGCGAAACTTCGGTTTTCGGCGAAGTGCTGAGAAGATGCCAGTAGCCCAACCAAAAGCAATAGTTACCAGAAAGATGGTAATTCACTACGCCTTGGTTGTCATTCGACAAGTTGGCCACGAGTTGAAGTGTGTCGGCGAAATACATGAGCATCTAACGAATTAAGGTAACGTGCAGGCTGGCAGGGGGTGAAGCCAACTGCAAGGCCCTATAACCGCTCCTGTTACTGCTTTCACAACGCAATTCCCAACAGCTCCAGCACACCCTGCAATTGTTCGTGGCCGGCAAAGCTCAGGGTCAATCTTCCCGCTCCCTTGGCGTTGACCTGAACCTGGGCGTTCAGCCCCAGGCGGTCGGAAAGGGCTTCCTCCAGGCGGCGAATGTCGCGCGAAGCGGTTCTTTTCGCCGGCCGGCTATGAGGCAGTTCTTTCAGGCGCAGCACGCGGCGCTCGACCTCCCGCACCGACAGCCCCTTTTCTTCGATCTCATGCGCCAGTTCCTTCTGCTGGGCCGCAGCGAGCGGCAGCAGCGCGCGGGCGTGGCCCATTTCGATCAGCCCGGCGGAGAGCATGTCCTGCACCGGACGGGAAAGATTGAGCAGGCGCAGCAGGTTGGATACGGCGGTGCGGGACTTTCCCACCGCGCCGGCCGCAGCGTCGTGGGTCATGCCGAATTCCTGGATCAGGCGTTGCAGACCTTGCGCTTCCTCGATGGCGTTGAGGTCTTCGCGCTGCATGTTTTCGATCAACCCCATCGCGGCGACGGCTTCTTCCGGCACGTCCTTGACCAGCACCGGCACGTCCTGCAAGCCGGCGCGCTGGGCGGCACGCCAGCGGCGCTCGCCTGCGATGATCTCGAAGCCGCTGCCTTGCTTGCGCACCAGGATGGGCTGCATCAGGCCTTGCATCCGGATCGAATCCGCCAGTTCGTCCAGTGCGGTTTCATCCATGTGGCGGCGCGGCTGGTATTTGCCCGGCTTGAGCTGGGAAATGGGTAACTGGCGCTGTTCGCCGCTGCTGGCGGGCGGATCCGCGCCCAGCAGGGCATCGAGTCCGCGGCCGAGGCCTTTCATTCTTGCCATGGGTTGCCTTTCAGTTTGCGCTGGCGACGGCGGCCGGCATGCCGTAACGCGCGAGCAATTCTTCCGCCAGTTGCAGGTAGGCGTGCGCGCCCTTGCTGGCGCGGTCGTACACGATGCCGGGCAGACCGTGGCTGGGGGCCTCGGCCAGCCTGACATTGCGCGGGATGACGGTGTTGAACACCTTGTCGCCAAAATGGCTCTTGAGTTCTGCCGCCACCTGCTGGGCAAGCGTGGAGCGCGGGTCATACATCACGCGCAGCAGGCCTTCGATTTCGATGCTGGGATTGAGCTTCTGCTTGACCTTCTTGATGGTGGCAACCAAATCGGTGAGGCCCTCGAGGGCATAGTATTCGCACTGCATGGGAATCAGCACGGCATGCGCCGCGGCCAGGGCATTGACGGTCAGCAGGTTGAGCGTAGGCGCGCAATCGATCAGGATGAAGTCGTAGTCGTCCGCCACCTTGACGAGTTCGGACTTGAGGCGGAATTCGCGCCTTTCCATCTCGACCATTTCCACTTCGCCCCCTGCCAGCTCCCGGTTGGCGGGCACGATATCGAAGCCCCCTTGCACGGAGCGCAGGCGGCTGGCGGAGATGTCGGATTCCCCCAGCAGCACCTGGTATACCGTAGGCAGGGCGGTGCGTTTTTCCACCCCCGCGCCCATCGTCGCGTTGCCCTGCGGGTCAAGGTCCACCAGCAGTACGCGCTGGCCCTGCTGGGCCAGGCCGCAGGCCAGATTGACCGCGGTGGTGGTCTTCCCGACCCCGCCTTTCTGGTTGGCTATTGCAAGAATACGCGCCATGCTTTTCGGCTCTCAGTTTTGTTCGATCAATACAATGCAGCGCTCGGCATTGAGCCCCGGCACCTTCAGCGCGAGCACCTGGCTGACCTTCACATCGTCAGGCAGAGCGGCAATTTCCTCCCGCGGCAGCCGGCCTTTCATGGCCACCCATTGGCTGCCGGGCTTGAGCAATGTCCGGGTCAGGGTGACGAATTCCCCCAGGCTGGAAAACGCCCGCGAGATCACGATATCGGCCTTGTCGGGCAAGGCCAACTCCTCCACCCGGCAAGCTTCGACCTGGACGTTGGCGAGCCCCAATTCCGCCACCGCCTGGCGCTGAAACGAAGCTTTCTTGTCCACAGTTTCCACTGACACGACCCGCCAGTCGGGGCGCGCCATGGCCAGGATCAAGCCCGGCAGACCGGCCCCACTTCCCACGTCCAGCAGCGTCGGGCCCCGCACATGGGGCAGCACGGTCAAACTGTCCAGCACGTGATGGGTCATCCACTCCTGCGGCGAGCGGCGCGCGGTCAGGTTGTAGACCCGGTTCCAGCGGGCCAGCAACTGCAGGAATGCGAGGATCTTCTCCTGCACGTCGGGCGGCAGGTCCAGCCCCAGTTCGCCCACCCCGGCTGCAAGCATGTCCACCGGGCTCATGCGGTCTTCTTCGTGTCGCCACTCTCGGCGCGGAAGCCGCGCCGGGCATAAACCAACAATACGGAAATCGCTGCCGGCGTGATGCCGGAAATGCGCGAGGCTTGGCCCAGGGTTTCCGGCTTGAACTTGTTCAGCTTCTGGCGCACTTCCATGGACAGGCTGGGCAGTTGCATGTAGTCCACATCCTGCGGCAGTTTCAGGTCTTCCTGCTCGCGCCGCTTATCCACTTCTTCACGCTGACGCTCGACGTAGCCCTGATACTTGGCCTGGATTTCCACCTGCTCCGCCGCGCGTTCGTCAGCCAAGCCATTGCCTGCACCGGTCAAACTCATAAGTGAGTCATAACTAACCTCCGGACGGCGCAACAGATCAAGCAGGTTGTATTCACGCTCGATCGGCCTACCCAGAACCCGCAGGGCTTCGTCTGCGGCTAACGTGTCTGGGCGAAGCCAAGTCGACCTGAGGCGTTCCTGTTCCTGAGCAATGGCATCGCGCTTGCGGTTAAACGCGTCCCAACGGACATCGCCGACCAGCCCCAGTCGACGGCCGATATCGGTCAACCTCAGATCGGCATTGTCTTCGCGCAGTTGCAGGCGATATTCGGCCCGGCTGGTGAACATCCGATAGGGTTCGGACACGCCGCGGGTAATCAGGTCATCGACCAGCACCCCAAGATAGGCTTCGTTGCGGCCCGGATGCCACGCTTCTTCGCGACGGGCATAACGCGCGGCATTCAGGCCGGCCAACAGGCCTTGGGCCGCGGCCTCCTCGTAGCCGGTGGTGCCATTGATTTGGCCGGCGAAGAACAGACCGTGGAGAGACTTGGTTTCCAGCGACGCCTTCAGATTGCGCGGGTCGAAGTAGTCGTACTCGATCGCGTAGCCCGGCCGCAGGATGTGAGCTCGCTCCAGGCCCGCAATCGAACGCACCGCCGCCAACTGGATATCAAACGGCAGCGATGTGGATATGCCGTTGGGATAGACCTCATGCGTGTCCAGCCCTTCCGGCTCAAGAAAGATCTGGTGGCTGGCCTTGTCGGCGAAGCGGTTGACCTTGTCTTCAATGGACGGGCAATAGCGCGGCCCCACCCCCTCGATCACGCCGGTGAACATCGGGCTGCGGTCGAACCCCGAGCGGATGATCTCGTGAGTGCGCTCGTTGGTATGGGTGATCCAGCAGGATACTTGGCGCGGATGCATGAATCGGCTGCCCAAGGTGCTGAACACCGGTGTCGGGCTATCGCCCGGCTGCTCCTGCAACGCGGAGAAATCGATGCTGCGTCCGTCCAGGCGGGGCGGCGTGCCGGTTTTGAGGCGGCCTACCGGCAGTTCCAGTTCTCGCAGTCGATGGGCCAGCGTGCGGGCCGGCGGATCGCCTGCCCGTCCTGCTTCGTAATTGGAAAGCCCCACGTGCACCAGCCCGGCCAAAAAGGTGCCGGCGGTCAGAACTACCGAACGCGCCGGGAAC
>JBAWGM010000282.1:0-4373 GCA_049592895.1 Thiobacillaceae bacterium
GTGAATGCGCACGAATTTCTCGCCAAACTCCGATTCCAGTCGAATCAGGGATTCTTCGATTAGGTATTCTCGGGCCAGCGTCTTGACCGTGACGTACTTGGCCTCGGCTTTGAGGTAGATAATTTCATCCACCGGGATCAACACCATGCGGCCCTTTTCCGTCAGGGAAAGGTGGCTCCGCGCCTTGGGATGGGCCTGGCGCAAGGCATCGAGGGCGACCTGGCTCAAGGTATGGGCTTTGCCCAGTGCGGCTTTAAGGCGCTCGGCCCGCACCGGCTTCATCAGGTAATCCACCGCGTTCACCTCAAAAGCTTGGCAGGCATAAGTGTCGTAGGCAGTGGTGAAAATCACCGCGGGCGGGTGGTGCAGCTTCTGGAGGTGCTGGGCCACCTCGATCCCATCCATGCCCGGCATGCGGATATCCAGCAGAAGGGCGTCAATGGGAAGCTTTTGCAACAGGCTTAATGCGTCCAGACCATTGTCTGTTTCTCCCACAATCTGAACCGGAAGGGTAGCCGCGCAGTCGGTCAATACCTCCGCCAGCCGGCGGCGGGCTGGCGCTTCATCATCTACGAGCAGAAGTCGGAGGGGTGCGGGCACGGGTGTAAGGCAGAGTTATATGCACCTGATATACGGCGCCAAGCAGTTCGGACTTTAATGTCGCATCGAGGTCAAAATGCAAAGACAGGCGTTCCCGGATGTTGGCCAAGGCGATTTTGTTGCCTGCATGGTGATTGCCTTCGCCGGCGTAGGGGTTGCGGATGACGATGTGAACCATGTCCTGACTGCGATAGATGTTGAGGCTGATTTCTCCCCCCTCCCGATGAGGCTCAATGCCATGGTAGACGGCATTTTCCACCAGAGGTTGGATGACCAGCGGTGGAATAAGTGCATCGGCCGGCATCTTATCGACATACCAGACCACTTTCACCCGGTCCCCCAAACGCAATTCCTCCAAGTTCAAATAGGCGCGGGTCAGGGCGACTTCGGCTTCCAGAGGGGCAAGCGTGCGGGAGTCCGCCATCAGGGCACGGAACAGATCGGACAGATCCTCCAGCGCCCGTTCCGCACGGCGCGGGTCGGAGCGGACCAGGGAAAGCACCGCGTTCAGGCTGTTGAACAGGAAATGCGGACGAATGCGCGCTTGCAGCGCCTCCAGCCGAGCCTCGGTGATGGCGGGCGACAAGGCCTTGCTGCGCAAGTGAAAGTATCCCAGCAACAGCCCGGTAAGGGTGCCGGCAAACGCCAATGCATCGATCAGACTTGCTTGAGCGATGTCCCCAAACATCCTGCGGGTCATCAGGCAAACTAGCAGGGTGATGGCCAGGGTCTGACCGAAAACGACAGCCAGCCCGGCCGAGTAGGAGAGATTTCTCAGCGCGTGTCCGCTAAGGCATAGCGTAACCAGCGTGAGCAACAGGGCGGGCTGGAGCAAGGCAGATTGGCCCATTAAGAGGCCCAAGGCCCCGACCGGTCCGCCACTGGCGGCCCAAGCCTGGGCGTAGGCTGCGGCTTCGACGGCAAGGATAATTTTCAGACTCACGCCCAGATGACAGAAATTGGGCAAAACTCCGTCCTGGTTGTTATGATTTTTGTTTCGCACGCGAAAGCTCCAGTCATGAATCAAGAACCCGAGGTCCCCAAGACCTGGTCAGGCCGGTTCGCCGAGCCGGTGGACGAGACGGTCAAGCGTTATACCGCCTCCATTCCCTTTGATTATCGGCTGGCTGAGTTCGATATCCAGGCTTCCTTGGCTCACGCCGCCATGCTGACCAAAGTCGGGGTACTGTCCGCGCAGGATCTGGCAGACATACGCCGCGGTATGGAGGAGATTCTGGCAGATATTCGCGCGGGGCGCTTCCAGTGGTCCCTGGACCTGGAAGACGTGCACCTCAATATCGAGAAGGCCTTAACCGCCAGGATCGGGGATGCCGGCAAGCGCCTGCACACCGGGCGCTCGCGCAACGACCAGGTCGCAACGGATATCCGCCTCTACCTGAGGGCATCCATAGACCGGCTCTTGGGTCTGGTAAGGGACTGCCGACATGCGTTTCTGGATCTGGCGGAGGCTCATGCGGACACCGTCATGCCAGGCTTTACCCATTTGCAGGTGGCCCAGCCGGTGACCTTTGGCCACCACATGCTGGCCTATTTCGAGATGCTCGCACGCGACGCAGGGCGCTTGCTGGATTGCCGCAAGCGGGTCAACCGTTTGCCGCTTGGAGCGGCCGCGCTTGCCGGCACCAGTTTCCCCATCGACCGGGCCTATGTGGCCGAGTTGCTGGGATTCGATGGAGTCTGCGAAAACTCGCTGGACGCGGTGTCCGACCGGGATTTCGCCATTGAATTTACCCTCGCGGCCGCCCTCATCATGCTGCATCTGTCCCGCCTGTCGGAAGAACTGATTTTGTGGATGAATCCACTTTTCGCTTTTGTTGATCTGCCCGACCGTTATTGCACCGGCTCTTCCATCATGCCGCAAAAGAAGAACCCCGATGTGCCCGAACTGGTCCGGGGCAAGACCGGCCGGGTGTTTGGTCACCTGATGGGACTGCTGACGCTGATGAAGGGCCAGCCGCTGGCTTATAACAAGGATAACCAGGAAGACAAGGAACCGCTGTTCGATACGGTCGATACCCTGGCCGACACGCTAGCGCTCTACGCCGACCTGCTCAAGGGCATAGAGGTCAAGCCTGAGGCCATGCGCGAGGCAGCCTTGCAGGGGTTTGCCACCGCCACCGATCTGGCCGACTATCTGGTCAAGAAAGGCCTGCCTTTTCGCGACGCTCATGAGGCAGTGGCGCGTGCGGTCAAGGCTGCCGAGGGCAAAAACTGCGGGCTGGCGGAACTGTCCCTGGCCGAATTGCGGGAATACAGCATCCTGGTAGGGGACGACGTCTACGCCGTACTTACCCTCGAAGGTTCGCTGGCCGCCCGCAACCACATAGGCGGCACGGCGCCGGAACAAGTGCGTGCGGCAGTGTCCCGGGCACGTCTTGCTGCCGATTGATCGCACTGAACCGGCTGAAGTCTAGATAGGGGCTTCCTCGGGCGGGTTGTGTTCCCGGCAAATCTTGCGCACCTCTCCGCTGGCCAGCTTCTCCTTGGTCAGGCCGCATACATAGCTGCGCGGGCCGATGTGCAGGTGATGCCTGCAGGTGACGCACACGCCAAAGGTCTTTTGGCCTTGCTTGGCTTGCAAGGCACCCAAGGCTTCTTTCAATACTTTGGTGGCGGAGTTCAGCCTGGCCGGGCTAGCTTGCGCGAGAGCTTCACGCCAATGTCCGGGCAGACCCACCTCCTTCAGCGCGTCCTTGCCTTTATCGGTTAGCGCCAGACGCACGACCCGCCCGTCCTTTTCATCCGAGTAGCGCGATATCAGCCGCCTGCGCGCAAGGACCAACAGGCTTTGTGAGACCGTGCCCTTGGTCAGTCCCAGGTATTCAGCCAGAGCTTGAGGAGTGTTGCTGTAGCGGTTGGCCTCGCTCAAAAACATCAGCGCCTGAATATGAACCGGCTGCAATCCTTGGGTTGCGCCCGCCTGCCGGAGACCTGTTCGAACCAGGTTTCCCAGACGCTCCACGGTGTCGAGCAAAACGAGAGTCTGATTTTTCATGACCCGATGGTAGAACTCGGTCCCATTCTTGGCAAGCTGAAGGCTTAGTTTACAATTAGTATCGATGCGATACGTAGTGACACGATACCATTATACATGCAAGCCATGGAAATGGTATTGGGATGCGAGTGTTTTGTCTTGGGATAAAGGGCTGACCACTTGTTGGTCCGAGCAAGAGCGGCGAGAACGACGCAAGACTGCAGCGTGAGCGCTCCCTGCACGCGGGATGGCCGGGCAAAAGTCCGACCAAGTGGGCGGAATTCAGAACAAGGGAGCCGCGCCACCCTGCAGCGCGATCAGCTTGGCCAGCTTGACATATAAGTCCTCACCGTCCCGACTGTCCTTCCACGAACCGTCCGTCGGGCGAAAGTGAAAGCCCCCAGATCGGGCCGCTACCCAGACTTCCTGGGCGGCGCCGTGCCGGTTGATGACCATTTTGCTCCCGTCGTCGAAGTCAATTTTCAGGATGCCGTCGCCCGGCGTCTCAAAGTCCAGCCCTGCGTTTTCCAGGCCCGATTGAATGCGAATGAGCGCGGCTTGCGCAAGTGAGGCGAATTCCTTGTCGTCCATGCCTAGTGAGTGATCTTTCAAAGCTCAATTCTGCCTCCTGCCAGACCTCGGGGCAATGTGCCCGCAGGCAGGGGTGATAACATGCGTCTCATGAAGAAACTCCTGTTCATCCTTGTTGCCATGGCGATGGCATCGGCCTGTGGCCGTGGCTCCAAGGGCCCCCTCTATCTGCCGGACAAGAGTCCCG
>JBAWGM010000283.1:0-1781 GCA_049592895.1 Thiobacillaceae bacterium
CCGGATAGAGCCCCGCAAATACCTGGGGTTTGACCTTTTTGAAGCCCGGCAACGCCGCACTGGCAGGCCGGCTGTCCAGTGTTACCGTGTCGCCGACCGGCGCCGCTTTCAGTTCCTTGATGCCGGCTATGATGAACCCGACCTCGCCTGCCGACAGCTTCTCCAGCGGCTGCGACTTTGGCGTGAACACGCCCAACTGCTCGCAGTAATAGGTGGCGCCGGTGGCCATCAGGCGTATCCTGTCCCTCGGTTTGAGCGAGCCGTCCACCACCCGGACCAGCATCACCACGCCGACATAGTTATCAAACCAGGAATCAATGATGAGAGCCTTGAGCGGCGCGTCCGGATCGCCTTGCGGCGGCGGAATCTTGGCTACCACGGCGTCGAGAATGTCTTCCACCCCCAGGCCGGTCTTGGCGGAGGCCCGGACTGCATCCATCGCATCAATACCGATGACATCCTCGATTTCCTGGATCACGCGGTCCGGGTCGGCTGCCGGCAAATCAACCTTGTTCAGCACCGGCACCACTTCGACGCCCAGATCGATGGCGGTATAGCAGTTGGCCACCGTTTGCGCCTCTACCCCCTGGGACGCGTCCACCACCAGAAGCGCGCCCTCGCAGGCGGAAAGACTGCGGCTCACCTCATAGGCAAAATCCACATGGCCAGGGGTATCGATCAGGTTGAGCTGGTAGGTCTGCCCGTCCCTGGCCCTATACCGCAGGGCCGCTGTCTGCGCCTTGATCGTGATGCCGCGCTCCTTTTCCAGATCCATGGAATCCAGCACCTGGGCTTCCATTTCCCGCTCCGACAGCCCGCCGCACAACTGAATGATGCGATCCGCAAGGGTGGACTTGCCGTGGTCGATGTGGGCGATGATGGAGAAGTTCCGGATATTTTTCACGAACAGCAAAAAGGGCACGCCGCCGTGCCCTGGATAGCAACCTTAACTGGGTGATTTTACGGGATTAGACCGCACTCAGATAGCTTGGTTTGGAAACTTTTCAAATCAAGGAAATGGCGGCAAACTTCCTCGGTTCCATACGCCAGTACGGGAATATCCCAGCCATAGCGCGCCTCCAGCGCGGCCTGACCGGAAATATCGATTTGCCTGAGGCTGAGGCCGTGATGCTCAAGATAGGGCTGCAGCTCTTCCGCCATGGCCTCGCACAGGTGGCACCCCGTCCGGCCATACAGGATGAGCTCGGGCCGGGAGGCGCTCATTCGTCCGACGAAATCTTCAGCGGGATGTAGAGCGTGCCCTCACCGCGACGGACCAGAATCGCGGCGCTTTTCCCTTTTGGCACAGCCTTGATCAGGCGACGGAATTCATCCACGGTTTTAACCATTGTATTGTTAACCGCGAGAATCACATCGCCTTCCCGGATGCCGGCACGGACCGCATCGTCCGTGGCATCCTCCACCAGCAGACCGTTGTTGAGCTTCAGCGCGTGCTTTTGCTCTGTCGACAGTTCGGACAGGGCCAGACCACCCTTGGACACGGCCTTGCCGAATTTCATCGCCGCTGGTCCACCGTTATCTTCGTCCGGCATCCTGCCCACCGCGACGATTAGGTCCTTCACGGCGCCCTTGCGCCAGACCTTGACCGGTACCTTGGATCCGGGTCTGATCGCACCCACCAGGCGCGGCAAATCGCCGGAATTTTCCACTGCCTTGCCGTCAAACTGAAGGATCACATCTGATGCATGCAGGCCGCCTTTTTCCGCGGGGCTACCGTCCTGAACATCGGAAATCAGCGCACCTGCGGGGCGCGAAAGGCC
>JBAWGM010000284.1:0-2712 GCA_049592895.1 Thiobacillaceae bacterium
GAGCGACAGCGACAGCCCGGCCATGAACGCAGCAGTGGGTGAAAGGCCGAAGGCCAGCCCGGCGCCGCCGAGGATCAATCCGGTAACGAGCACTTGGGCGCTGCCCACGCCGAACACCGGACGGCGCAGTGCCCACAGGCGCGAGGGTTGCAGCTCCAGCCCGATGACGAAGAGCAGGAGCACCACGCCCAGTTCGGCGAAATGCAGGGTCATCTCGACCTTGCTGACAAAGCCGAGCACGCGCGGCCCGATGAGACTGCCGGCGATCAGATAGCCCAGCACCGCGCCCAGGCCCAGGCGTTTGAACAGCGGCACAGTGATGACCGCCGCCGCCAGGAACACGACCGCTTGCTGGGTCCAGGACATGTCCATCGGTTCGCCTTCTCCTGTTGGGAGGTTTATGGAACTGTGCGCTGCACAGAGGGCTGCATTGTGGCGCGGTCAGGCGTTTCCAGCATATCCCGACCAGGAGGATAAAGTGGTGTGGCGGTTTGGCCGAGCGTGCTGCCGCTGGCGCGGAAGTCGCAGCCCTTGATGAGGAATTCGGCCCCTGCCGGGGTGTGGGAGCCGTCGCGGGAGAAGAGGAAGCTAGTAACCCAGCGCCTTGGCACTCTGATAAAACACGAACGACACTCCCCACGCCAGTCCCAGCGACCAGGCCACAGACCCGATGGTGTACAGGTTGCTGCGCGATTCGCTCTTCATGGTGGCGATGGTGGACAGGCAGGGGGTGTAGATGAGGGTGAACAGCATGAAGGAATAGGCCTGGGTCCAGTCCATGCTGTGCGCAAGTTGTCCGACCAGGGCGGTGCCCTGCATGCCGAAAATGACCGCCAGGGCGCCGATGACGATTTCCTTGGCGACAAAGCCGAATATGAGGGCGATTGCCAGTTGCTGGTGGATGCCCAGCGGATCAAGGAAGGGGGACAACAGATTGCCCAACTGGCCGGCGTAGGTTTGCGCGCTGGCTTCCGCGACGCCGGGCGGCAGGTGGGTCAGGGCCCAGACCAGCACCACGCCGCTGATGATGAACTTGGTGGCGCGGTTCAGAAAGTGGCGGACTTCCTGCCAGCCGCGCAGCCAGAGTTGCCGTGCGGTGGGCAGGCGGAAGGGCGGCAACTCCAGGACAAAGGGCTCGGTGTTCTTGAATTTTCGCTTGAAGATGAGCGCGGTGAAAATGGCCGTGGCAAAGCTCATCAGGTACAGCGAGAACAGCACCAGCGGCGCATGGCTGGGGGAAAACAGCGCGGCGGTGATGAAGATGAAGACCTGCAGCCGCGCCGAGCAGAGCGAGAAGGGGATCACCAGCATGGTCAGCAGGCGCAGGGCGCGCGAGCGCATGACCCGGGTGCCCATGAGGGCGGGCACGTTGCAGCCGAAGCCCATCAGCAGCATGACGAAGCTGCGGCCATCCAGCCCCAGGCGGGACATGAGGCTGTCCATGAGAAACGCGGCGCGCGACAGGTAGCCGGTGTCTTCCACCACAGCCATGAACAGAAAGAACAGCACGATGATGGGCACAAAGGAGGCCACGGTACCGACGCCGTTGTATATGCCGTCGATGAGCAGACCGTGCAGCCAGGCCGGACTGCCGGCAAGGATGGGTTCCAGCGCGTGCTGGCTGACCTGGTCAAGCAGCCATCCCACCGCTTTCTGCATAGGGGCGCCAAGTAGGAAGATGCCCTGGAACAGCAGGTACATGACGCCGAAGAATATCGGCAGGCCCAGCCAGGGATGCAGCAGCACCTTGTCGAGGCGGGCGGTAAAACTTTCCGGCAGCAGGGTGGGGAGCATGACCGAGCGGCTCAGCACTGAGTGCATTTGCCTTTCGATCTGGTCGTCGGGCGCCAGCCGGACGCGCAGGTCATCGAGGCCGGGCCGGCTTTCGCTGATCGCCAGCATGCCGCTCAGCATGTTCTTTGCCTCGGCAAATCCCTGGCCGTACTTGGCGCTCAGGCTCAACACCGGCATGCCCAAATCTTCGCTCATGCGCCGGGTGTCGATACGGATGCCCATGTGATCCGCCTCGTCGCGCATGTTGAGAAACAGTACCGCGGGCAGGCCCAGTTGCTTGGCTTGAAGCGCAAGGGAAAGCTGGTGTTCGATCTGGCCGGAATTGAGGATGATCGCCACCACATCCACCGGATTGTTTTCCAGAAAGTGACGCACCACCAGTTCGTCTTCGGTGAAGCCGTGCAGGTCGTACACGCCGGGCAGATCCACGGCCTCGACCATGTGCGCCCCGAGCAGGATTTTCGCGCCCAGCAGATCCACAGTGACGCCGGGCCAGTTGCCCACTCGGGCGCTGGCGCCCGTCAGCCGATTGAAGAATGTGGATTTGCCCGTGTTGGGCATACCGAGCAGGGCAAGACGTTTCAAGGTTGACCGGTCGGGTGAGCGAGGGACGCTGAGGATGAATCAGTTGACCGCGGTGACGGAGATATTGCGGGCGTCGGCCAGGCGCAGGATCAGGTCGGTAAATCCCACTCGCACCTGGATCGGACCGGACAGGGCGGCACGCCGCACCACCCGTACCGAACGGCCAATCCGCAGCCCCATCGCCGACAGGCGTTGATACAAGGCTTCGTCCACTTTCAAGTGAGAGATGACCGCGTGATCGCCAGGCTTGAGATGGGCAAGGGACAGGGAGGCACTCATTTGGCTTTAACCCGGAACATAAATAAGAACAATTCGCATTATAGTTATTAAATC
>JBAWGM010000285.1:0-4288 GCA_049592895.1 Thiobacillaceae bacterium
AGGCGAAGGAATGAAGCGAGCGCGTCAGAAGCGAACAACTGAACCTCGTCGTAGGGCAAGACCAAGAGCGTTGCCTTCAAGATTGTCAGCACGCGGCGTTGCCTCTCAAGGATGTATTGAGGCCGTAGGTCTTGAATCAATGGATAGCCGTTAGGACCAGCATAGAGGATACGGTTCCGTAGATTCGATTCCCCCTGAAGGAAGCTCATAACATTCGTATAGCCGATCGGTTCCAGCATTTCTCGAATGTTCCGCGATCGATCAGGGAAGCGGTCTGTGTTGCCGTCACGCAGAGACAGGTTCAGCGGAGGAATTGGCGTTGCTGTCTGTGGTTCACTCTCGCCTTCGAGCAAGAACCCGACAACAAGTCGATTTGCACCCTCGATTTCCGTGACGGCTAGCCGCACGCCGTGCACGCCGTTGAGCTTAATCTCGGCGAGGTGGTGCAAGAGTGAGCGGAGGAACGGCGTGACCGCGTGCTTCTGCACGTGATCGCGGGGCTTTAACAGGTTTGAGTTTGGATAGTTCCGCAGGATTAACGCATGCATAAGTCCTGATGCTGCCTCTTCCTCCGCCGTAATGCTGCGGAAGACTGCCATAGCTGGGTCGGTCTGCTGAATGAGCAATGCTCGGCGAAGATGGTCGATGGCAGATCGGAAGCAATGGCGCGTGCGGCTCGGAGGCTCCGTCTCGAGCAGACTGAGGACCTTCCGATCGTCGTCAGAAAGGTCGAGCTCCGGCAAAGGGGACGGGGTCATGAGGCCTAATGAGGCTGTAGAAAAAGTGGTTGGGGGGTCAGGCAAAGGCAATTTCTGGGGTAGTCAAACCATTCCTAAAGACGTGATCGTCTAATACAGCGAGGTAGGGTGGGCAAAGCGTAGCGTGCCCACGCATTAATCACGTCAAAACGGCAACTCCAGCCCCTCCGCCTGCTCCCTTATCACCCTTCTGAAATCCCCCTGAATGCGCTTCAACGCCGCCTCATTGTCGGCCTCGAACCGCAGCACGATCACCGGGGTGGTATTGGATGGCCGTGCAAGGCCAAAGCCGTCGGAAGCGATTAAAGGGGCCGTGCTCGAATTATATTTAGCGGCGGCAACAAGGGCGGGCCTCACGCCGCCGCCTCCGTCAAGCACTGCATGGCTCGGGCTTCATCGCGTCGGCGGCAGGCTGCATTTGCGGACGCTCCGATCCCCGCGAGCGGGGCCCCTCTCCGCTACTCATGCCGCCACCATGAGCGAGGCATCAACCTGTACGACAATGTCCTCATACGGCATCAATACTTGGTCTGCTGAATTCTTTTCCACGAGCCCAATCGCAAGCAGCCGCTGAATATCGCTATGCACGTTTGAATAATTGCGGCCCAGTCGCTTGGCCAGCGCATAGACTGACAGCGGCCCGGCGGATTTCAGCTCCCGCAGGATTTGCAAGCGCTTGGGCGGCAACTCGGCAAGCAGTTCCACAGGGCTGGGGAAATCAAGCTGATAGTCCGCCTCAGGCAAGTGCTTGCCGGCATCGATCTTTTTTGCCAGCTTGCGCAGTTCAGCGCGGGTCTGATTCCAGTCGGAGATTCCAATTATGGCTTTCATTTCAGCGCCTCCACGTCATTCAGGAAGTCTTCCACCAATGCTCCCATGCCCTGTCAGACATAAGGCTTCTCGACGCGGCCGACATGCTTGTGATCGCCTTTGCCAGACTCATTGTCATAGCGTACGAGCGTCTTGCCGTTCCTGCCTGCCCAAAGCCTATATTTCAAGCTGTGTGGCCTGTCGGGCGTAGGCGCGGGCAGTTGCCAGATCACCATTTCCAGTTTGATTCCATCTGGCCGGAGTTCTGTCTTTCGGTAGACGAGAATAGCCTTCATGGATTCAAGGGTAGCCGATATATCCACTTAAGGCAATATATGCGCGGCGGATGGTTTTGGAAAAAGGACAGCGGTCCTTATTGCGACACGTCTCGGGAGGTTTGGAACATAGGCCGAATAGTTGCCTTCATGACAATGGCGAAACGCATAGTCCTCAGAACGGCAACTCCAGCCCCGCCGCCTGCTCCTGTATCACCCGCCTGAAGTCCCCCTGAATACGCTTCAACGCCGCTTCATTGTCGGCCTCAAAGCGCAGCACAATCACCGGCGTGGTATTGGACGGCCGCGCCAGGCCAAAGCCGTCGGCGTATTCCACCCGCAGGCCGTCGATGGTGATGACTTCCTTCGCCTCGGGAAATTTCGCGGTTCTCTGCAGCGTTTCCATCAGCGCGTAATGCTCGCCCTCCTTCATCTTGATTTGCAACTCGGGAGTATTGATGGTGTCGGGCAGGCTGTGCAGGGTGGCGTTGGGGTCGGCCTTTTTGCTCAGGTATTCGAGCAGGCGCGCGCCGGCATACATGCCGTCGTCGAAGCCGTACCAGCGCTCTTTGAAGAAAATGTGGCCGGACATCTCGCCCGCCAGCAGCGCGCCGCTTTCCTTCATCTTGGCCTTGATGAAGCTGTGGCCGGTTTTCCACAGGGTGGGCTTGCCGCCGCGCTGGCGGATCCAGTCGAACAGCTTGCGGGTGGATTTAACGTCGAAGATGATTTCGGCGCCGGGGTTGCGCGACAGCACGTCGTCGGCAAACAGCATGAGCTGGCGGTCGGGAAAGATGACGCTGCCGTCCTTGGTGACCACGCCCAGCCGGTCGCCATCGCCGTCGAAGGCGAAGCCGAGTTCCGCATCCGAGGTCTTCAGCCGGGCGATGAGGTCTTCCAGGTTGTGCAGGACGGAGGGATCGGGATGGTGGTTGGGGAAGGTGCCGTTCACGTCGCAAAACATCTCCTCCACCGTGCAGCCCATGCGGCGATAGAGTTCCGGGGCAAAGGCGCCGGGCACGCCGTTGCCGGCGTCGACGATGATCTTCATCGGCCGCGCCAGCTTGACGTCGGAGGCGATGCGGCTGAGGTAGGCCTCGGCAATATCGTGGGTCTTGTAGCTGCCGTTGGCGCCGCTCTTGTTGCCGTGGCTCAGATTGTTCTGTTCCAGCCGAACGCGCAATTGCTGGATGGTGTCGCCAGACAGGGTCTCGCCGCCGATGACCATTTTGAGGCCGTTGTAGTCCGGCGGGTTGTGCGAGCCGGTGACCATGACGCAGGAATCCGTGTTGAGCTCATACGCTGCGAAGTAGGTCATCGGCGTGGCGACCATGCCCAGGTCGATCACATCGATGCCGGCTTCCTGGATGCCACGTGCCAGGGCGGCGGCCAGTTCCGGCCCGGACAGGCGGCCGTCGCGACCGATGCAGAGGGCGGTCTGGCTGCGGGCCCTGGCCTCGCTGCCGATAGCCTGGCCGATGGCCTCGACGATTTCGGCGGTGAGGGTTTTGCCGACGATGCCGCGGATGTCGTAGGCCTTGAAGATTTCCTTGGGGAGATTCATGGTGAGTTCGGTCAGTCGATGAATTCGCTGATTATATCGGCCCTGCGGAAATGCCACTATTCGCGCGACGTCTATGTTTTCGGGAATGTCTTCGGGATTGAAGCACCGGACTGCCGCGTATTTCCAACTGGGTTACCGTGCGCTTGAAGCGCTCGAAATGAAGGCGCTGGTTGTCAGCGCGAAGCGTTCAGGGACGCGGCGGTTCAGCCTTAGCGGGCGGCAGCAAGAAACTTCAGGATATGCTGCGGCAGCCAATCGATCTTGCCGGGGAAAGGGCCGCTGGGAAACGCGACATGGCCGCCTTCCGCAGGCTGTTCCAGGGTGACGCTGGGAGAAACTTCGTCCTGGGTGGGCAGGGCAGAGGCGGGTAGGAAGGGGTCGTTTTTCGCGTTCAGCACCAGGGTGGGGATGGCAATGTTCTTCAGTCCGGGTTTGCTGGAAGTGCGAGTCCAGTAATCCTCCGCATCCTTGTAGCCGTGCAGGTGCGCGGTGACCAGGGTATCAAATTCCTGAAAGCTGGTGGCGGCCCGGATGCCGTCCGCATTCAGCGTGCCGGGGAAGCGCTTCGCCTTGGCCATCGCCTTTTTTTTCAGGGTGGCCAGAAAACGGGCGGTGTAGGTGATGCGATTGAAGCCGCTGTCGAGAGCATGCCCGGCGGCGTTCATGTCCACCGGCGCGGAAACGCTCACTGCGGCCTTGACCAGTTCGCCGGCCTGCTCGCCCGCATCACCCAGCCATTTGAGCAGGGCATTGCCGCCCAGCGAAATGGCAACGGCATAGATCAGAGCGTTGGGATACTCGGTCCTGACGTGTCGGAGCATGGCTTCGATTTCCGTCACGTCGCCCGCGAAGTACGCCCGCGGCAGCCGGTTGGGCTCGCC
>JBAWGM010000286.1:0-2137 GCA_049592895.1 Thiobacillaceae bacterium
TTCCTTCAGGTCATCCGCCGTGCAACTTATCGCCGCCGCAACCCTCGACATGCCCACCCCCATCCACTGATGACGATTGCAGTCATGGTAGTTAATAATGTACATTATTACAATTAGACACTAGCTATAGCCTCATCCACAAACTTCTCGACCTCAATGTCATTCCACGGAGTAGGAATATCAAGAAGTGTAATCGTGGGATCCATAGTTCTGCTAGGAAATCATGCGATACCAACAAGTACGGGATTGTGATCGCTCACGGGCCGTTCTTGGCCGGGAGCACCTGTTGGGAGACGTTGCCGCATTGATGTCATTGTATGGCAAGCATCATTTTCCAGAGGCTGCTTTGGGGAGCATTAGCTCAACCGTCACCACTGGCCACCACCGGACGATTGAGCACTTTCCCCATAGCAGGCACTCGATCCGGATTATCATCACATATGCGGACAGACAACTTTAGCACGCCAATATGAATCAGCCAGTTACAGCGGCCCCGTATGTTCTACGATTATCAATGGGTCCGTTGAATAACTGTTCTGCGCGATGAAACCAAATGAGGCCTTCTATGTTCATGATCGACTACAAAGAACTTAGTTGGTGGTACTGGCTAGTGACTGCTTGTCTCCTCACTGCGGGAGTCACTGGGCACCCAATCGGCTTCATCTTGGCCATCGGTCTCACGGTATTTCAGTTAATTCATTTCACAATGCGAGAGCACAGTATTACTGCCTTCCCGGTCCAAGTTCGGTTTTTTTACTTAGTACTTCTTCTTGTTGCCCTTCCGGAGCCGCTTCAGATAATTTACTGGGTACCCACCATTGGAACCTGGGCCCAACTGATATTTGGCTACTGCACAATGGCGCGCTGTGTGTCGCTATTACCGTGGAATCGAAGTGAACCCATTTCGTCTAACCTACTGCTGAGTACGTTCTTTTCACGTCCTGTTCACGGAAACATCATGCAGGGTTTACCTCCCGCGAAATAGATAATCACACATAACGATTAAGGTTAGATCGTGATCGCGAAGCGAGCCACGATCTGAACCGGTTGTTGGACAAGCCCGGTTCAATCGAGGGGAATTCACTGGAAATATCTTTTCGCAATTCACCGGGCTGAAGGGCTTTCATTGCGGGAAAGCCCTCTGCGGCCGGAGTTGCGCACCGTCATGGCGACGGCGCGGTGCGCGATGGCGTCGTTCGCACGGGGAAATCAGCGATTTCCGCCTGTTTTTGGCCGAGCGTGGCCGTGACGCTCGAGTGCGCCGCTGTGCTGCCCGACTGGGGGTGACTTACACGACGAGGCTCTCGCTCACGTCGGCACAGCGTTGTGGCCGATCCTCCCCCAGCGGCGGCAATCGTCGGCGCACGATCCGCATCGGCGCACCGCAGCATGCGCACAGGAACGGCGGACGCGGCTTGATCCAGGCCAGGTTCGTGCTCGGCATCATCTTCAGCAGCACCTGCAACGACGCCAGTAGGCGTTTGCTGTTGAGATGCAGGAAGCGGAAATTGCGCGCACGGCGAAAGCCCTTGGGCAGAACGTGTTGCAGGATTAGGCACAAGAAGGCGGCCCCGCTCACCGCGCGCACCGTACTTTTGCCGGTCTTGCTGTCACGATACCGAAAGCGGACCTGCCCGTTCTCACAGGAAAGAATGTCCTTCTCCTGAATCACGCCCCGATACAGATAGCGGCCCAGATAGACCAGGGCCTTTTCTCCGTCGCCCACGCCTTTGCAGTCGACCACCCAGTGCTCCGAAACGCCGGGCGGCAGGGTTAACCCCTCCCGGTTAAGCGCAGCTAGCACCTTGGCCCGGAACACCTTGGCCAGGGCGCGATGGTTGAACAGGTAGCCGTGGCCTTTGCCGCTGCGGCGTTTTGGTTCGCCACAGTCGCATCGAAGTATCCAGCGCCGCAGCGGCATCGCCAGATGCACATGAGGATGGAAATCCAGACGCCGCGAATGGGTGTGCAGCACCGCCACCGCACCGGGGTGGCCTTGCAGGTGTTTGTCGGTGAGAAGCGGACCCTCACGGGCCGACGGCATCAAAGTACCCAATGGGTCGGTAAAAGCATTCTGCTTGTGCGACATAGGGCGGATTCATGAGAGATTCTGGCCTATTCGAATATTATGCAAGAC
>JBAWGM010000287.1:0-16224 GCA_049592895.1 Thiobacillaceae bacterium
CGGGCGACAACATCAGCATCACCGTTGCCCTGATTGCGCCGATTGCCATGGAAGAAGGCCTGCGCTTTGCCATCCGCGAAGGCGGCCGCACCGTCGGCGCCGGCGTGGTGGCGAAAGTTATTGAGTAAACATGATGCAAAGCCAAAAAATCCGTATTCGCCTTAAAGCCTTCGATTACAAACTGATTGACCAGTCCGCGCTTGAGATCGTGGAAACCGCCAAACGTACTGGTGCGGTGGTAAAGGGACCGGTGCCCTTGCCTACTTCCATCGAACGCTTTGACGTGCTGAGTTCCCCTCATGTCAACAAGACGGCCCGGGACCAGTTCGAAATCCGCACCCATCGCCGACTGATGGATATCATTGACCCCACGGACAAGACCGTCGACGCGTTGATGAAGCTGGACCTGCCGGCCGGTGTGGACGTCGAGATCAAGCTTTAATCAGCGTGTGCTTGAATTCAACGTGAAACACGGGTAAACTCTCGCGCTTTGCTGTAGCGGCTCCCCGGCGTGGGGAGCCAGGTAGCCGGTCAATTGCAATCGGCGCCCGGATTGGCTCAGCCGACCGGGGTTTTCAAAAAAAGGAATGTGAAATGAGCGTCGGACTCGTCGGCCGTAAGGTTGGCATGACCCGCATCTTCACTGCGGACGGGGCTTCCGTTCCGGTGACCGTGTTGGCAATGTCGAATAATCGCGTCACTCAGATCAAGACCGAATCCAGCGATGGCTATAACGCCATCCAGGTGACTTTCGGTGCCCGGCGCAACAGCCGGGTGAACAAAGCCCAGGCGGGGCTTTTTGCCAAAGCGGGCGTCGAAGCCGGCGAAGGTCTGCAGGAATTTACTGTGGCTGCGGATGCTCTAGCCCAATATCAACCGGGCGCTGCAATTTCCGTGGAAATCTTCGAGCCGGGTCAGATCGTGGACGTATCCGGGGTCACCCAGGGCAAGGGATTTTCCGGCGTTATCAAGCGCCACCATTTCAAGTCGCAACGCGCCACCCACGGCAACTCCCGTTCGCATAACGTTCCCGGATCCATCGGCATGGCTCAAGATCCCGGTCGCGTGTTTCCGGGCAAGCGCATGGCAGGACACCTCGGCGGTGTCAATCGCACCGTGCAAAATCTCGAAATCGCCCGCGTTGATGCGGCGCGCGGGCTGTTGCTGGTGAAAGGCGCCGTGCCTGGCTCCAAAGGCGGCGAAGTACTTGTGCGCCCCGCCGTAAAAGGGGGTGCCTGATGGAGTTGACCGTGATTAACGATCAAGGCAAGCAGGCGTCCAGTCTGGTGGCGTCAGATGAAATCTTCGCCCGCGATTACAACGAAGCGCTGGTGCATCAGGTGGTGACCGCGTTTATGTCCAATGCGCGCAGCGGAAACAGCAAGCAGAAGGACCGCGAAGAAGTCAGGCACAGCACGAAGAAGCCGTTTCGACAGAAAGGCACTGGCCGCGCTCGCGCCGGCATGACCTCGAGCCCGCTGTGGCGAGGCGGCGGCAGGATCTTCCCGAATACCGGGGAAGAGAATTACACCCACAAAGTCAACCGCAAGATGTACCGTGCGGGGATGGCGGCGATACTGTCCCAACTGGCTCGCGACGGCAAGCTGAAAGTGGTGGACGGGCTGGGCGTCGATGCGCCCAAAACCAAGCTGCTTGCGCAGAAGCTCAAAGCCATGGGCTATGACAAGGTCATGATCATTGCCGACGACGTGGATGAAAATCTGTGGCTGTCCTCCCGCAACCTGGTCAATGTCTACTTGGTTGAACCCCGGCATGTGGATCCCTGGAGCCTGATGAAGTTCGGCAACGTACTGATGACCAAGCAGGCGGTCAAGCAATTCGAGGAGATGCTGTGAAGACTGCAACCCATACCGAGCGTCTGCTCAAGGTCATTCTGGCGCCGGTTGTATCCGAAAAGAGCACACGGGTGGCCGACAAGCTAAATCAGGCTGTGTTCCGGGTGCTGTCCGATGCCACCAAAAAGGAAATCTCCGCCGCAGTGGAACATTTGTTCAAGGTTGAAGTAACGGGCGTTCAGGTGGCCAACGTAAAGGGCAAGACCAAGCGCTCCGGCCGTATCACGGGCCGTCGTCAGGACTGGAAAAAGGCCTATGTCAGCATCAAGTCCGGCCAGGAACTTGACCTGACGACTGGCCAGTAAGGGGGAACGACATGGCACTCGTCAAAGTTAAACCGACTTCCGCTGGCCGCCGCGCCGTGGTGAAGGTAGTCAGCCCGAACCTGCACAAGGGCGCGCCTGTCGCCAGTCTGCTTGAATCGAAGAAGCGGGGCTCAGGCCGCAACAATAATGGCCATATCACCACCCGTCACAAGGGCGGTGGCCACAAGCAACACTATCGCCTGGTGGATTTTCGCCGCGACAAGGATGGCATTGCTGCCAAGGTGGAGCGGCTTGAGTACGATCCCAACCGTTCCGCCCACCTTGCATTGTTGTGCTACGCAGACGGTGAACGGCGCTACATACTTGCGCCGCGTGGAGTGGAAACTGGCAGCCCGTTGATGAGCGGCGCGGAAGCCCCCATCAAACCGGGTAACTGTCTGCCTTTGCGCAACATTCCCGTTGGCTCCACTATCCATGCAATCGAGCTGCAGCCGGGCAAGGGTGCCCAGTTGGCGCGTGCGGCCGGAACCTCCGTCCAGTTGCTGGCGCGTGAAGGCGTGTACGCCCAACTTCGTCTGCGCTCCGGCGAGATACGCAGGGTTCACGTGGATTGCCGCGCAACACTAGGTGAAGTCGGGAATGGAGAGCACAGCCTGCGTTCGATCGGCAAGGCCGGCGCCAACCGCTGGCGCGGTATCCGTCCCACGGTGCGTGGCGTAGCCATGAACCCGGTCGATCACCCGCATGGCGGCGGCGAGGGCCGCACCGGTGCGGGCAGGGTTCCGGTCAGCCCCTGGGGTACGCCCACCAAGGGTTACCGTACACGCAGTAACAAGCGCACGAATAGCATGATTGTGCGTCGCCGTCACGCCAACTGATTGAGGTAAGGGAAGATGACACGTTCAGTCAAAAAAGGCCCATTTGTCGATGACCACCTGATGAAAAAGGTGGAGGCCGCACAGGCCAGCAAGGACAAGCGACCGATCAAGACCTGGTCCCGGCGCTCCACCGTGCTGCCGGACTTCATTGGCCTGACTGTGGCCGTGCACAACGGGCGTCAGCATGTGCCGGTGTATGTCACCGAAAACATGGTGGGCCACAAGCTTGGCGAATTTGCGTTGACCCGCACGTTCAAGGGTCATGCGGCCGACAAGAAAGCGAAGAGATAAGGAGCCCATGATGGAAGTTTCCGCACATTTGCGTGGCACCCGTCTTTCTGCCCAGAAGGGCCGGTTGGTGGCTGATCAGGTCCGCGGTCTGCCTGTAGACCGTGCACTCAACGTTCTTGCCTTTAGTCCCAAAAAAGGCGCCACAATTATCAAGAAGGTGCTGGAGTCGGCCATTGCCAACGCGGAACACAATGAGGGCGCGGATATTGACGTGCTCAAGGTAAGAACCATTTACGTCGACAAGGGGCCGAGCCTCAAACGTTTTGCCGCCCGGGCCAAAGGCCGGGGTAATCGAATTGAAAAGCAGACTTGCCACATCACCGTGACGGTCGGAGATTAGGGACATGGGACAGAAAATACATCCGATTGGCTTTCGTCTAAGCGTACAGCGTTCCTGGACGGCCAAGTGGTATGGCTCCAACAAGGACTTTGCATCCACTCTCAAGGAAGACCTGAAGGTGCGCGAGTATCTCAAGCGCAAGCTGGCCGGCGCATCCGTCAGCAAGGTAATCATCGAGCGTCCTGCCAAGAATGCGCGGATCACCATTTACAGCGCGCGTCCCGGCGTGGTAATCGGCAAAAAAGGCGAAGACATCGAGAGGCTGCGCGCCGACTTGGGTCGCATGATGACGGTGCCGGTGCACGTCAACATTGAAGAAGTGCGCAAGCCTGAAACTGATGCGCAAATCATTGCCGACGGAATTGCCCAGCAGCTGGAAAAGCGAGTGATGTTTCGCCGTGCCATGAAGCGTGCAATGCAGAACGCCATGCGCTTGGGCGCGCAGGGCGTCAAGATCATGAGTTCAGGGCGACTGAACGGCGCTGAAATCGCCCGCCGGGAGTGGTATCGCGAAGGCCGGGTGCCCCTGCATACCCTGCGTGCAGAGATCGATTATGGCGTCGCGGAAGCAAAGACCAACTATGGCATTACCGGTATCAAGGTCTGGGTTTATAAGGGCGACAGCCTGAACCGCGGCGATCAGCCGGTGGCCGCAGAGCCAGAAAAGCGCGGCAAGAAACCAGGGGTAAGACATGCTGCAGCCAGCTAGAAGGAAATACCGCAAGGAACAAAAAGGCCGCAATACGGGCAAGGCTACGCGTGGCGCCAAGGTCAGCTTCGGAGAATACGGACTCAATGCAATTGGCCGCGGCCGCCTGACCGCGCGCCAGATCGAAGCCGCGCGCCGCGCCATGACCCGGCACATCAAACGGGGTGGGCGAATCTGGATCCGGATTTTTCCGGACAAGCCGGTGTCCAAGAAACCTGCCGAAGTGCGGATGGGCAATGGCAAGGGCAGTCCGGAATATTACGTTGCCGAAATTCAGCCCGGCAAGGTGCTGTATGAAATGGACGGCGTCGATGAAACGCTGGCTCGGGAAGCCTTTCGCCTCGCCGCGGCGAAGCTGCCGATCCAAACCGCGTTTGTCACCCGCATGATTGGGAGCTAAGCATGAATGCGAAAGAATTGCGCGGCAAAACGGCCGACGAACTGAATCAGGAACTGGACAGCCTGCTCCGCGCTCACTTTGCCCTGCGCATGCAGGTGGCGACCCAGCAGTCCAACAAGACTGCCGACTTGGGCAAGCTGCGCCAGGATATCGCGCGGATTAAGACAGTTATGCATCAAAAGGCCCAAGCATGAGTGAGACTAGAGTTGTACGCAGCATGACTGGCCGCGTGGTCAGCGACAAAATGGCCAAGACCGTGACGGTGCTGGTTGAGCGCCGGGTCAAGCACGCGGTGATAGGCAAGGTGATCCGACTATCGAGCAAACACCACGCGCATGACGAAAACAATGAGTATAAGGAAGGCGACGTGGTCGAAATCCGGGAATCCAGACCCTATTCCAAAACCAAGACCTGGACGGTGGTCAAGTTAATTGAGCGGGCTGCTTCGTAGGCCTTGCCAAGCTTCGCGAGGCCCCGTACAATCCGCCCTTCCTTGGCGCCGAAAGTACTGGCGCTGTGTAGTTTCCTCCCCTGACGGGGTCCAAGACTGACGCCGCGGCTACCTGGGCAGCCAGGTGCGGGTTAAGTTGGAGATTGAATCATGATTCAAATGCAGTCCATTCTGGACGTGGCTGACAATACGGGTGCACGCACTGTTATGTGCATCAAAGTGCTGGGTGGAAGCCATCGGCGCTATGCCGGCGTAGGAGACATCATCAAGGTCAGCATCAAGGATGCGGCCCCCCGTGGACGGGTGAAGAAGGGAGATGTCTATAACGCCGTGGTGGTGCGCACCGCCAAGGGCGTGCGTCGTCCCGATGGTTCGCTGATCAAGTTTGATGGCAATGCCGCAGTCCTGTTGAACAACAAACTTGAGCCGATCGGCACCCGGATTTTCGGGCCGGTAACCCGTGAACTCCGTACCGAGCGATTCATGAAGATTGTTTCGCTTGCTCCGGAAGTGCTGTAAGGAGATTTGTCATGGCGCGTATTCGCAAGGGTGACCAGGTCGTCGTGTTGGCCGGTAAGGACAAGGGCAGGCGCGGCTCTGTGCTGCGCGTGCTGGATGATGGGCATGTGGTGGTGGAAGGGATAAATCGGGTCAAGAAGCATCAGAAACCCAATCCTTTCAAGGGCACTACGGGTGGCATCGTCGAGAAGGAAATGCCGCTCGATGCTTCCAATGTGGCTTTGTTCAATCCGGGCACCCAGAAGGCTGACCGGGTTGGTTTCAAGGTGCTTGAGGATGGCCGCAAGGTGCGCGTTTTCAAGTCCAATGGTGAGATGGTGGACGCTTAAGAGGCAATCATGGCTCGTCTGCAGAGTTTTTATCGTGAAATGGTGGTGCCCGAGTTGGTGAAGCAATTCGGCTACAAGTCCGTTATGCAAGTGCCCCGCATTGAAAAGATCACCCTTAACATGGGGGTGGGCGAGGCGGTGGCTGACAAGAAGGTCATGGATTTCGCGGTTGGCGACATGCAAAAGATCGCCGGGCAAAAGCCGGTAGTTACCAAGTCGCGCAAGTCGATTGCCGGCTTCAAGATTCGCGACGGTTATCCGATCGGCTGCAAGGTAACCCTGCGCAGCGCGCGCATGTATGAGTTTCTCGATCGCCTGGTGACCATCGCCATGCCGCGAATCCGCGATTTCCGCGGGGTGTCCGCGAAATCGTTCGACGGCCGGGGCAACTACAACATGGGGGTGCGTGAGCAGATCATGTTTCCCGAAATCGAGTATGACAAGATCGATGCGCTACGTGGCATGAACATTACCATCACCACGACCGCCAAGAGCGACGCAGAGGCCAAGGTTCTGCTTGCTGCGTTTAAATTCCCCTTCAAGAGTTGAGGTCCGAATGGCCAAACTGTCCATGATCAATCGCGATATCAAGCGCGTTAAGCTGGCGCAAAAATATGCCGCCAAACGTGCGGCCCTGAAGGCGGTTATTGACCATGCCAAAGCGAGCGAAGAAGAAAAGATGGCCGCCCGCCTGTCCCTGCAAAAGTTGCCGCGCAACGCCAACCCCACGCGCCAGCGCAATCGTTGCGCGCTGACCGGGCGGTCGCGCGGTGTGTATAGTAAATTCGGCTTGTCGCGCATGAAGCTGCGCGAGGCAGCCATGCGCGGTGAAGTTCCGGGCATGGTCAAGGCCAGCTGGTAAGGGAGAACATTATGAGTATGAGTGATCCCATCGCCGACATGCTGACCCGCATCCGCAATGCCCAAGCCATGGAAAAGGCCCTGGTCGCGATGCCTTCCTCCAAGGTGAAGGTGGCTATTGCCCAGGTACTGAAGGACGAAGGTTACATTGACGGTTTTGCCGTGCGCGGCGAAGCGAAGCCGCAACTGGAGGTCCAGCTCAAATACTATGCCGGGCGTCCAGTGATCGAAAAGATCGAGCGCGTCAGCAAGCCCGGCCTGCGCATCTATCGCGGCACAAACGATCTGCCGCGAGTAATGAACGGCCTGGGAGTGGCGATCGTGTCCACCCCCAAGGGGGTGATGACCGATCGCAAGGCCCGCGCCAACGGCGTGGGCGGCGAAGTGTTGTGCATCGTCGCCTAAGGAGCAGGAAATGTCACGTGTAGGCAAGAACCCCATTCAACTGCCCAAGGGTGTGGAAGTTACCCTGGGGGATGTGATTACGGTCAAGGGCCCGCTGGGCAGCCTGACGCAGAATGCCAATGCCGATGTGCGGGTGGACAAGGACGGCGAGACACTGACCTGCGCACCGACCAGCGGCAGCATACAGGCCAACGCCATGTCGGGCACCATGCGTGCTCTGCTCGCCAACATGATTCAGGGCGTGAGCAAGGGTTTCGAGAAGAAGCTGAATCTGGTCGGTGTGGGCTATCGTGCCCAGGCCCAGGGTAACGGCATCAATTTGTCGCTTGGCTTCTCCCATCCAGTCGTGCACAAAATGCCAGCAGGGGTCAAAGTGGAAACGCCAACCCAAACCGAGATTCTGGTCAAGGGCATCGACCGGCAAAAGGTCGGTCAGGTCGCGGCAGACATTCGGTCATATCGCCCGCCCGAGCCCTATAAGGGCAAGGGTGTGCGCTATGCAAATGAAATAGTGGTCTTGAAAGAGACCAAGAAGAAATAACCGGTTGAGGAACAGAGCATGAATACCCAATTGGCAAGAGTCCGCCGTGCGCGCAAAACCCGCGCCAGAATTGCGGCCGTCAAGGCGGTCCGTCTCGCGGTACATCGCAGCAACTGTCATATCTATGCGCAGATTATTTCTGCGGATGGTGGACATATTCTGACCGCTGCTTCCACCCTGGAAAAGGACATTCGGGCGCAGGTGCCTAATGGCGGCAACAAGGCTGCGGCCGCCCTGGTGGGCAAACGTGTGGCTGAGAAAGCCAAGGCCTTGGGCATAGACAAGGTCGCCTTTGACCGCAGCGGCTTGAAGTATCACGGCCGGGTGAAAGCCCTGGCGGACGCCGCGCGGGAAAACGGACTTCAATTTTAAGGGGTAGGGCGACATGGCTCGTACTGAACAGAATGAAGAGCGTGGCGATGGCCTGCGCGAAAAGATGGTCTCGGTTAATCGCGTCAGCAAGACGGTCAAGGGCGGCCGGATTCTTGGGTTCGCCGCATTGTCGGTAGTCGGGGACGGGGATGGCGGCATCGGCATGGGCAAGGGTAAATCGCGCGAAGTTCCAGTGGCTGTGCAAAAAGCCATGGAAGAGGCGCGGCGCAGAATGGTCAAGGTCAATCTCAAGAATGGCACGTTTCATCATGCAATCGTGGGCAAGCACGGCGCGTCCATGGTACTGATTCAGCCGGCCTCAGAAGGTACGGGAATCATCGCGGGAGGCGCCATGCGGGCGGTGTTTGAAGTGATGGGCGTGCAAAATGTACTGGCCAAGTGCCTGGGTTCGACCAATCCCTACAACGTCGTGCGCGCCACCATCAACGGTTTGACGCAAATGTCCGCGCCATCCGAGATTGCCGCCAAGCGCGGCAAGTCGATTGAAGAGATTCTGGGGTAATGGCCATGGCTGACGCGAAGAAAATCAAGGTCACCCTGATCAAGAGCCTGATCGGCACCAAGGCGCCGCATCGCATGTGCGTCAAGGGCCTGGGTTTGCGCCGTCTCCACCATAGCGTGGAGCTTCAGGACACGCCCGCGATCCGCGGACTGATCAACATGGTTAGCTATATGGTGAAGGTCGAGAGTTAAGATGGAACTGAACAATCTGAAACCCGCTGCCGGCGCCAAGCATGCCAAGCGTCGCGTCGGGCGCGGCATCGGCTCCGGTCTGGGTAAAACTGCGGGTCGCGGGCACAAGGGTCAGCATTCCCGGTCCGGCGGCTACAAGAAGGTCGGCTTTGAAGGCGGCCAAATGCCGCTACAGCGCCGTCTGCCCAAACGCGGATTTGTTTCCCTGAGCCGCACCGACACGGCCGAGGTGCGCCTGTCCGATCTCGCCCGGATTGCCGTGGATGAGATCGACATTCTGGTGCTCAAGCAGGCCGGCCTAGTGCCTGCTGCAGCGCAAACTGCGAAAGTCATCCTTTCCGGCGAGCTAGGCAAGCCGGTCAAGCTCAAGGGTATCGCGGCCAGCAAGGGCGCCCGAGCCGCCATCGAGGCGGTCGGCGGCAGTCTGGCCGATTGACAGGCCGGACTAAGACGACAGAGCATCTATCGTGGCCAACCCGTCTCCTCTGACAGGATTTGCTTCCGGCAAGTTTGCCGACCTCAAGCGGCGCCTGTGGTTCTTGCTTGGCGCCCTGATCGTCTATCGCATCGGCGCACATATTCCGGTGCCGGGGATAGACCCCAGGGTGCTGGAGCACCTGTTCCAGTCGCAACAGGGGGGCATCCTGGGCATGTTCAACATGTTCTCCGGCGGGGCGCTCAAACGTTTTACCGTGTTTGCGCTGGGCATCATGCCGTATATCTCCTCTTCGATTATCGTCCAGTTGCTGACCGTGGTGTCGCCGCAACTGGAGGCGCTGAAGAAGGAGGGTGAATCGGGTCGCCGAAAGATCACTCAGTACACCCGCTACGGCACCGTCTTCCTGGCCCTGTTTCAGGGCCTGGGAATCGCAATTGCGCTGGAAGCCCAGGCGGGCTTGGTGCTTGAGCCTGGCTATATGTTTCGTCTCACCACCGTCACGACCTTGACAGCAGGCACTATGTTCCTGATGTGGCTGGGCGAGCAGATTACGGAGCGCGGCATTGGCAACGGCATTTCGATCATCATTTTTGCCGGCATCGTGGCCGGCCTGCCGCAGGCTATTGGAGGCATGCTTGAGTTGACTCGCACCGGCGCATTCTCGATTCCGCTGCTGCTGATCCTGTTTGTCCTGTCGCTTGCGGTGATTGCCTTTGTGGTGTTTGTCGAAAAAGGTCAGCGCAAGATACTGGTCAATTATGCCAAACGACAGGTGGGCAAGATGGTGGTGGGCGGACAAAGCTCGCATCTCCCCCTCAAGCTCAACATGTCAGGCGTAATACCGCCAATCTTCGCGTCCAGCATCATTCTGTTTCCCGCCACACTGGCGGGTTGGTTTGGCTCCAGCGACCGCATGGTCTGGCTGAAGGATCTGGCGTCCACGCTGGCGCCGGGGCAGCCGATTCACATGGTCCTGTATGCCGGAGCAATTATCTTCTTCTGTTTCTTCTATACCGCCCTAGTGTTCAATCCCAAGGAGACGGCGGACAACCTGAAGAAGAGTGGGGCCTTTGTTCCCGGCATCCGACCGGGCGACCAGACTGCCAGATACATCGACAAGATCATGACCCGGCTCACCTTGATCGGCGCGATGTACATCACATTCGTGTGCCTGATCCCGGAGTTTCTGATTGCAAAGTGGAATGTGCCATTTTATTTTGGCGGCACCTCGCTGTTGATTATTGTGGTGGTGACGATGGATTTCATGGCCCAGGTTCAGGCCTACATCATGAGTCACCAGTATGAGAGCCTGCTCAAGAAAGCCAACTTCAAGGGTGGACTGGTCGGGCGCTGAGTATGGCTAAGGAAGATGTCATCCAGATGCAGGGTGAAGTTGTTGAGAACCTGCCGAATGCCACCTTTCGAGTCAAGCTGGAGAACGGATATGTGGTGCTGGGGCATATTTCCGGCAAGATGCGCATGCATTACATACGCATCCTCCCCGGCGACAAGGTGACCGTCGAGTTGACGCCTTACGATTTAAGTAGGGCCCGGATTGTATTCCGGGCTAAGTAGCAGGGTTGCCATTAGGGGTCAGGAGAGTGTCATGCGAGTGAAAGCATCAGTCAAGAAAATCTGCCGTAAATGCAAGATCGTGCGTCGCAAAGGCGTGGTTCGGGTGATCTGCGAAGATCCCCGCCACAAGCAGCGCCAGGGTTGAGCAGCAAGTTTGAGTTGCGCTTGGGTCTTGTGACCAGGCGTGTTATAATTTTTCGCTTTCCGTCCGGAGTATAGAGAATGGCCCGTATTGCAGGGGTAAACATTCCGAACCATCAACACGCTGAGATTGCGTTGACGGCCATTTTCGGCATTGGCCGCACGACTGCGCGCAAGATTTGCGAAGCGGCGGGGGTTGCCTTTTCCATCAAGGTCAAAGACCTCTCGGATGCCGATATGGACAAGCTGCGTGAGGGCGTGTCCAGGCAAACAGTCGAAGGCGATCTGCGTCGCGAAGTGACCATGAATATCAAGCGTCTCATGGATTTGGGATGCTACCGAGGGGTGCGCCATCGCAAGGGGCTGCCTGTACGCGGCCAGCGCACCCGAACCAATGCGCGCACCCGCAAGGGTCCGCGCAAAGCGATCAAGAAATAGGGATTCTTATTAGATGGCTAAAGCTGCTGTTGCCACTCGTGTGCGCAAGAAGGTCAAGAAGAACGTGGCTGAAGGGATCGTCCACGTTCACGCGTCGTTTAACAACACGATCATTACCATAACCGATCGCCAAGGCAATGCCCTGTCCTGGGCCACCGCGGGGGGCGCCGGCTTCAAGGGTTCGCGCAAGTCCACCCCATTCGCTGCTCAGGTGGCTGCAGAAAATGCCGGGAAGATGGCACTGGAGTATGGGGTCAAGAATCTTGAAGTCCGCATCAAGGGCCCGGGCCCTGGACGCGAGTCTTCGGTGCGCGCGCTCAATGCGTTGGGATTCAAGATTACCTCGATTTCTGATGTGACGCCGGTGCCGCATAACGGTTGTCGTCCTCCGAAGAAGCGTCGTATTTAATTGATTAAGGTCTAGATCATGGCAAGAAATCTGGATGCAAAATGCCGGCAGTGCCGCCGGGAAGGCGAGAAACTCTTCCTTAAGGGCGAAAAGTGCTACACCGATAAGTGCGCCATAGAACGCCGCAGTTATGCGCCTGGCCAGCATGGTCAAAAGAGTGGCAGTCGGCTGTCAAACTACGGTGTGCAACTGCGTGAAAAGCAGAAGATCCGGCGAATTTATGGCGTTCTCGAGGGTCAGTTCCGACGGGTCTATCAGGAGGCTGTTCGACGCAAGGGTGTGACTGGAGATAACCTGCTGGGTCTGCTCGAGAGCCGTCTCGACACGGTTTGCTACCGCATGGGGTTCGGCGCGTCGCGCACTGAGGCTCGCCAGGCTGTGCGTCATAACGCGATCATGGTCAACGGCAAGCGCGTCAACATCCCCTCCTTCCAGGTACGCGCTGGTGATGTCGTCGCTGTGGCAGAAAAAGCCCAGCCCCAGCTCCGCATCAAGGGGGCGGTGGAGGCTGCTGAAGGTCGTGGCTTTCCTGAGTGGGTTGAAGTGGACGTAAAAGGCTTGAAGGGTACCTTCAAAGCCATGCCGCAGCGTACCGAACTGCCGCCGACCATTAATGAATCGCTGGTGATTGAACTGTATTCCAAGTAATCGCTTAACCGCGCTCTAAGGAAAAAGCCGCATGTCTGCTACCCAGGATTTTCTCAAGCCGCGCATTGTCGAAGTGGACCGCATGTCGCCGCTTCATGCAAAGGTCACCATGGAGCCATTCGAGCGCGGCTATGGCCACACCCTGGGCAACGCCCTGCGCCGTATACTCTTGTCGTCCATGAC
Organism: Thiobacillaceae bacterium; assembly: GCA_049592895.1. Taxonomy (GTDB): domain Bacteria; phylum Pseudomonadota; class Gammaproteobacteria; order Burkholderiales; family Thiobacillaceae; genus DASQBT01. The sequence continues at coordinate 12,766 of JBAWGM010000287.1, forward strand.
CGGCTATGCTCCGACGGAAGTCAAGATCACTGGCGTGGTGCATGAATACTCCACCATCGAGAGCGTGCAGGAAGATGTGGTTGACATTCTGCTCAATCTGAAGGGCGTTGCGTTCAAGCTGCACAACAAGGCAGCGGTGAATCTCAAACTCGCCAAAGAAGGTGAAGGCGTGGTGACCGCAGGTGACATCCAGCTGCCGCATGATGTGGAAGTATTGAATCCCGATCACATCATCGCCCATCTGACCAAGGGCGGAAGACTGGAAATGGAAGTCCGCGTCGAAAGTGGGCGTGGCTATCAGCCGGTGCCCGCGCGCAAGGTCGATGCGGATTCGCGCAGCGTTGGCTCCATTCTGGTGGATGCATCCTTCAGCCCGGTACGCCGCGTAGCCTATGCGGTGGAGAGCGCCCGGGTCGAGCAGCGTACTGATCTGGACCGCCTGGTCATCGATATCGAAACCAATGGTGTGGTGGAGCCGGAAGAAGCCGTGCGTACCGCGGCCCGTATTCTGGTAGATCAGTTGTCGGTGTTCGCTGATCTGAAAGGCACCGAGAGCAGTGCCGCCGCGCCCAGTGCGCCCCAGGTCGATCCTATCCTGCTGCGTCCGGTCGACGATCTGGAACTCACCGTGCGTTCCGCCAACTGCCTCAAGGCCGAAAACATTTACTACATCGGCGACCTGATTCAGCGCACCGAAACGGAATTGCTCAAGACCCCCAACCTGGGGCGCAAGTCCCTGAACGAAATCAAGGAAGTACTTGCCTCGCGCGGCCTGGCCCTGGGCATGAAACTCGAGAACTGGCCGCCAGCCGGACTGGAGAAGGCCTGAGCGGCTGCAAGCATCAAACATAACAACAAAGTGAGGGATGCCGTGGCAGGTGTCCTATCCAAAGAATACTGAAAGGAAATATGCCATGCGTCATCGTCAATCGAACCGCAAGCTCAATCGCACCACCAGCCACCGGCTGGCGATGTTTCGCAACATGACCAACTCATTGTTGCGCCATGAAGCGATCAAGACCACCCTGCCCAAAGCCAAGGAGCTGCGCCGCGTGGTGGAGCCTATCATTACGCTGGGCAAGAGCCCGAGTCTGGGCAATCGCCGCTTGGCGTTCGACCGGCTGCGCGATCGCGAGATGGTTACCAAGGTGTTCGATGAACTGGGTCCCCGCTATGCCAAGCGTCCCGGAGGGTACCTGCGCATCCTTAGGTTTGGCTTCCGCGTCGGTGACAATGCACCCATGGCACTGGTGGAACTTGTGGATCGTCCGGAGGCAACCGAGGCAGTCGAGGCTGATTAGGCCGCGCAGTATTGAGTAGAGCCGGGCTGGTCCCGGCTTTTTACGTTCCGGGCTTGCCAAGTCTGGCCAAGCCTTCGATGTTCATTTGAAGAGTAACGGGCTTTCATGATCCTACTGTTCACTGACTTTGGAAGCCACGACCCGTATGTCGGTCAGGTCAAGGCGCGTCTGGCCCAGCATGCTCCCGACCAGCAGGTGGTGGATCTGCTGCATCATGTGCCGGACTACAATGCCCACGCGGGGGCCCACCTCATTGCTGCCTTCGCGCCCACTTTCCCGCCCGGCTGCGTGTTCATGTGCGTGGTTGATCCCGGCGTTGGGACAGAGCGCGAAGGTATCGTGGTGATGGCCGGCGGACACTGGTTTGTCGGCCCCGACAATGGTCTGCTCTCCATTGCCGCCGCGCGCAATAGTGACACCAAGGTATGGCGCATTAATTGGCAGCCGGATGCGCTTTCGGCCACTTTCCATGGACGGGACATCTATGCAGTGATTGCTGCGCTCATCGCCAAGGGTGACTTTCCCGCCAACAGACTGGAAGAGAATGCCAAGCCGCATGTCGGGTTTGATGCCGGCGATCTGGCACGGGTGATTTACATTGATCACTTTGGCAATGGCTGGAGCGGTATCCGCGGCGCAAGCTTGCCCAAAACCACCCGCGTAGTCGCACGCAATGGCGAATTCCAACACGCCCAAACGTTTGGTGCGGTCGCCAAAGGCGAAGGATTCTGGTTCGTCAATAGCGTGGGCCTGCTTGAGTTGGCGATCAATCGCGGCAATGCCGCAGAAAAGCTCGGTCTAAAGGTCGGGGATATGGTTCAGGTCTTCAAGCCCAATTAAGGTTAGACCGGGCAAGCCGCACCGGGAATTTGCGCCTAATCCGTTACCAGCGCTAGCCGAAAGTCATCGACGTTGGTTCGAGTGGGACCGGTGATGATCAGATTATCTAGAGCCTGGAAGAACTCATAGGCGTTGTTGTTTGTGAGAGCGCGCTGTGCGTCGAGTTGCAGGCCTTGTGACCGCGCCAGGCTGTCTGGTTGCCACAGAGCACCGGCATTGTCTTCGGTTCCGTCTGTGCCGTCAGTGTCGCAGGCCAGCCCCCACAGATTTTTCAAGTCCATTAACGCAAGCCCGAGTGCGAGCAGGTATTCGGTGTTGCGGCCGCCGCGTCCGGATGGATTGCGCACCCTGACAGTAGTTTCGCCGCCTGACAGAAGGGCGAACGGGCGGGGCATGCCTTCCAGCAAGTCCCGAATCAGCTTGGCGTGAGCCCCGGCGATTTCGCGTGATTCGCCTTCGATCTCACCAACGTTGATTACGCCGATGCCCCGGTTTTGCAGATAGGTTTCTGCGGCGGCAAGCATTTGCCTGGCGTTGCCGATGACCAGGTTTTCCACTCCACTGAATACCACGTCGCCAGGCTTGGGCGTGTCAGGCAGCACGCTGGCGAGGCCGCGCTGCAAGTGAGTGCTTACAGGAGTGGGCGGGATGATTGCGTAGCGTGCCAGCACAGCCAAAGCATCTGCATAGCTGGACGGGTCGGGGGCGCAAGGGCCGGAGGCGATGTGGGTCGGGTCATCGCCTACCACGTCGGAGATGATCAGCGCCTTGACAGGCGCTCGGGAAAGCGCGGCAAGCTGTCCGCCGGAAAATCGGGTGAGGTGCTTGCGCACCGTGTTGATATCCTGGATCGGCGCGCCACAGGCGAGCAGCGCCTTGGTCACGGCGCGCAATTCCTTGAGAGTAACGCCGTCCACTGGCAGGGCCAGCAGGCTGGAGCCGCCGCCGGATAGGAGCACCAGTAGCAGATCGTCCGGCGTGAGGCGCTGGACCTCGTCCAGCATGCGTTTCGCTGCTTCGGCGCCGCGGCCATCTGGGAGGGGGTGGCTGGCTTCAATCACCTCAATGCGCCGGGTGGGCAAGCCATGCTGATAGCGGGTCACGACCAGACCGGCCAGGGGCGCAGCTCTTGGCCAGTCGTCTTCCACCGCGCTCGCCATGGCCGCCGCCGCTTTGCCGCCCCCTACAATTAGGGTGCGACCCCGAGGCGGCGCCGGCAGATGGCTCGGTACGAGGGTCATCGGATCGACGGCAGCAAGGCCGGCCTTAAAGGCCGCGAGCAACAATTCGCGCATGCCGCGACTATAAATCATTCCCC
>JBAWGM010000288.1:0-4269 GCA_049592895.1 Thiobacillaceae bacterium
AAACATCCTGCGGCACGCGGTGATTCTGAGCGACTCTGTCCTATCCCTGCGGGTGGATGAAAGTCTGTATTTTCCCAACGCGCGTTATCTGGAAGATGCCTTGCTGGCGCTGGTGACCGAGCGTTCCGGCGTACGGCACGTGGTATTGCAGGCGAGTGCGATCAATGACATCGATTCGAGTGCGCTCGAAAGCCTGGAGAGCATCGAGAGCCGCCTCAAGGACATGGGCGTCAGCCTGCATCTGTCCGAAGTCAAGGGGCCGGTGATGGACAAACTGAGAAACACGCATTTCCTGACGCATCTGCGCGGACAGGTCTTTCTCAGCCATGATCAGGCAATGAAGGCCCTTGACCCGGCGATTGCGGCCGGCGCAGGCTAGTGTCGTGAGTCAACAATTCGCAAGCAAGTGTCTCAATGCCGGCGAGAAGGCATAAACCTATTTTCAGAATACGAGAGCAGCGGGCGTTTGCTCGGGTTTCTGGGACTGCGTATCCGCGCCGGGTTTCGTCAGCTTGCACCATACCCGTCGAGCATCTGTTCCACTGCGCGTTCGCTCGCTACGCTCCGTAGGAATCGCGACACGTCACAGACCCTGACTTTGGGTCGCAAGCACACTTCGATATACGGGCCAGAGCAACGGGCTGCAGGACGATTCATGCAACCCTTGCGTGTTTACCCTGCTTCTTCGCCGGCGCATCAAGGCACTGTGTCCAGTGGATGATTTCGAGCGTGCCATCCGCGCCTTCTGCCAGTGCGGAAAGACTTTCCACCCAATCGCCGTCGTTGCAATACAGGACTCCATCCACGCTGCGGATTTCCGCTTTGTGTATGTGGCCGCACACTACGCCATCACATTCCCGCCGCCGCGCTTCTTCAACCATTACGCGTTCAAACGCGGTGATGAAACTGACCGCATTCTTGACCTTGTGTTTGAGATACTGCGACAAAGACCAATAGGAGTAGCCGAAGCGGGTTCTCAACCTGTTGAGCCAGCGGTTCAACACCAGCGTCAGGGTGTAGAGCGAGTCGCCCAGATAGGCGAGCCAGCGAGCGTGTTGCAGAACGCCATCGAACATGTCGCCATGCGTGACGAGCAGCCGCTGGCCGGCGGCGGTGACATGGATGACGTCGTCAGCCACTTCGATGTCGCCGAATGCCAGCCCGATGAACTGCCGGGCCATGGAATCGTGATTGCCCGGCACGTATACCACGCGGGTGCCCTTGCGTGCCTTGCGCAACAGCTTTTGCACCACGTCGTTGTGCGCTTGCGGCCAGTACCAGCCCTTGCGCAACTGCCAGCCGTCGAGGATATCGCCCACCAGATAGAGTGTCTCCGACTCGTTGTACTTGAGAAAATCCAGCAGATAGCTGGCCTGGCAGCCTGCCGTGCCAAGGTGGATATCCGATATCCAGAGGGTGCGAAAATGGCGCGGCGAGTTGGCGGCCGGTTGGGCCGGCCCGGACACCTGACCACAGACCGGAAGAACCGTAACGGCCTCCAGGGCCGCGGACATTGGCGCGGAAGCATGACGATCGAGGACTTGGGCGCAATCAGGATCGGGCATGCGCGTATCAGGCCACAGCAATATGACACGGGCGTTTCTGCCCTATGAAGATTGCGTTTCCGGACGCCAGCGTCAGGCGCTTTGCCGCCGTATTCTCCGATGCGCTGAAAGTCGCCGGCCGCCGCCTGGCCTTGGAAGCAGATGGGACGCAACCAGCGCGGAACGGGTCCGGACCCGCGCGGTCATTCGCCCATGATTTCGCCCGTCGCGGTTTGCAGATAGTTCTGTAGACCCATCTTCTCGATAAGCCCCAACTGGGTTTCCAGATAGTCGATGTGCTCTTCCGTGTCTTCCTGGATGCCGACCAGGATCTCCCGCGACACGTAGTCCTTAACCGATTCGCAGTGGGCAATGGCATCGATGTATAGCGCGCGGCCGGCATGCTCCAGCTTGAGGTCGCCGGTCAGACACTCCGGCACGTGCTCTCCGATCAGCAGCTTGCCCAAGTCTTGCATATTAGGCAGCCCGTCCAAAAACAGGATGCGCTGGATCAGCTTGTCGGCGTGATGCATCTCTTCGATCGACTCATCGTGCTCATGCTTGCCGAGCGCAACGAAGCCCCAGTTCTTGTACATACGTGCATGCAAGAAATACTGGTTGACGGCGGTCAACTCTATACTGAGCGCCTTGTTGAGAAACTGAAGAACCTTCTTGTCGCCTTTCATGAAATCCTCCTGTGTGGAATTCGATTTGGGTGCACCGGGTGCAAACGTTGCTGGTCATTGGTTGCCACAGCAACGTCATTCCAATTCAGTCCCGGCGGACAGAATATCGGGGGCGCGGCCTAGTGTGGATTGCTCCGTAAGCGATGACGCAGATATATCCAGATGCCACTCAGGGCGATCAGCATGAATACCATGCCAATCGCATCAACCAGAAGCGGCCCGTAGGGTCCAATGATTCGCCCACTGTGCGCATCCAGGAGGATGCGTTCGAGCGGCAGTTGCGGGCTCAGGTAAGGGGCTGCCTGTGCTCTGATGGGTGCAGGCAGCGGCTCGCTTACGGCCCAGTTCACCTTGCCGCCATACGGCATCCAGTTCAGGCCATCACGGCTGGCAAAGCGGTGGTCATTCGCGTCGGCAATGACGACTGCGCCATCACCCTGGCCAATACGGCGGATATTGGAAACCGGCAGATCACTTGTTTGCAGGGTGTCCACCAGCCGACCCTGCACATCAAGCACGGCAATGCGACTGGCATTGGCCGCAAACAACAGGTTGTCGGCGACAGCAAGCCCGAGCGGCTGGGGCAATGCAGCCGAGAGCGGCCGCCCATCAATGACAGTCTGGGAATCCGTGCCGATTATCCAATGCTTGGCTGAACGGAAGCCTGTTTCAGGAATGACTGCATGCAGCCCATACAATCGGATGAACCACGGCGCGCTGATTTCCATGCGGTCGAGGCCCCAATCCGTGCTGTGATTGAGTGCGATGCCGCTTGCCGCCAGCCACAGCACAAAAAGCCCGGCCACCGCACCCATTCTGCGATGCCAGCGATGCAGCAGCACGCCAACCAAGCGACGACGATGCGAGGAGTGATGGGTGCCTTGGATCATTGCGCCAGCGAGTCGAGCACGAGTGCTGCGCGGGCCATTCGTTCCATTGAATGCACAGAGAGGGTCGCTCCGGAAATCCCGTCGATCGATCTGTTGAGTCTTCCGTCCAGCAGTCTGCTGCCGACAAACTGCTGCAGAAAGGACGGGTAGCGCACCTCCATGCCGCGGGTTTCCCGATAGACCAGAACGCGGACCCGTTCGATCGCTGCATTCTTCACGACAAACGCGGCGGTGATCGGGTACTCCTTGCCAATCTCGTCCAGGATCCATGCAGTCTTGCCATCGGCGCGCCAGTAGCGCAGCCGTGCCTGGCCATAAGGATGTCCAAGCACCGCCTTGAGTTTGTCCTGCGCGGCATTGTCGAGCCAGATCACCCTGGCCGGCGGTGGAGTACCGAACTCTTCACGCAGGAAATCATCGCGCGTCTGATAGACCGTATCGCCATATGCAGTTCCGCTCCATGCTGCTAGAAGCATCGTAAAAATCAGGCTAGTACGTAAGGCCCAAGCCAAGGTCGAAGCGATCGCGTGAAGAGTCAACATGGAAGGTCTGATAATCGGCTTTGAACACCACATTCGGGTTGAGTTGATAATTGAGGCCGACCGTGCCCACCGTTTCGGTCCCGGCCGGCGTGTCACTGAGCGATCGTGTGTCCGGCAAGCCCAAGTACGCACTCGCGGTATTGTAGCGCTCGTAGCGCACGAAGGGCGCGAGGGAACGTCCGCCCGATTGCCAAAGGCGATAGGCGGCCTGCGTGTACCAGCCGGAGAAGGTCTTGGGAATAGGCGTGGGCACGAAATCATTAAACTGGTTGTAGTCGTCGGTACCGGAAATTGAGCCCTTGGCGTAAACCGCCGACAGGTCCCAGCGATCAGGCGTCCAGCGCGCATGCGTGTCCCAGAGCAGGATCCGCGTGCCATTGACCGGTGCGGACACGGTCCCCTGTCCCTGTCCCGCGCCGCCCGTGAACAGGCTGGCGCCGACGACAAGGCCGGGCGTTCCGCGCCAGTTGAGCGCACCGTAGGCCGAAGGGTCCTTGGCCTTGGCTAGCTGCAATTCCTGGTGGACGCAACCCAGTGGCGTCTGTCTGCACTCGCTGGTGGAAGACGGGTCCCACTTCCCCAGATCGAAGCCCGTGGTCAGGCCGAC
>JBAWGM010000289.1:0-3544 GCA_049592895.1 Thiobacillaceae bacterium
ACCAAGGCCTCCCTGTCGACGGATTCGTTTATCTCCGCGGCCTCCTTCCAGGAAACCACCCGCGTCCTCACCGAAGCCGCGATCATGGGCAAGCGGGACGAATTGCGCGGTCTCAAGGAGAATGTCATCGTGGGTCGCCTGATCCCGGCTGGAACCGGTCTCGCTTATCACAACACCCGCCGGCGCCAGACTGTCGGGGAGGATATCGCGGAGGGCCGGGCAATCGAGGAAGGCGAAGTGAGCAACCCTGAAAATCAGGAAGTTGCTTGACAAGGCGGAGGGCACTCCTTAAACTCATGCGTCTTTTTCCGGGCGATTTTCCGTCCCGAAATTGACGCATTTTCTAGCGACGGGACGGCGCGAGCCGTCCCGGTTGTTTTGAGACCAAGCATATGGATACCGAGAGCTATGCCAACGATTAACCAGTTGATCCGCAAGCCCCGCCAGGCGCCGCGAACGAAAAGCAAAGTTCCTGCCCTGCAAGCCTGCCCGCAACGGCGAGGCGTGTGTACCCGCGTGTACACCACCACGCCGAAAAAGCCCAATTCCGCGTTGCGCAAGGTCTGCAAGGTGAGGCTGACCAACGGCTTCGAGGTGATCAGCTACATCGGCGGCGAGGGCCACAACCTGCAGGAGCACTCGGTGGTCCTGATACGTGGCGGCCGGGTCAAGGACTTGCCCGGTGTGCGTTACCACACCGTGCGCGGATCCCTAGATACGGCCGGTGTCAAAGACCGCAAGCAGTCGCGGTCCAAGTACGGCGCCAAGCGTCCCAAGGCTGCCTGACCAAGAGAGAAAGAAAACCATGCCCCGTCGTCGCGAAGTTCCCAAGCGTGAGATCCTGCCCGATCCCAAATTCGGCAATCAGGAAGTCTCCAAATTCATGAATGCCATCATGACCTCCGGCAAGAAGTCCGTGGCCGAGCGCATCGTGTATGGCGCATTTGAGCAGATCTCCAATAAGTCCGGCAAGGATCCTCTGGAGGTATTCTCTTCCGCTTTGAACAATGTGCGTCCGTTGGTGGAGGTGAAGAGCCGGCGGGTCGGCGGCGCCAACTATCAGGTGCCGGTGGAAGTGCGCCCGTCGCGTCGTTCGGCCCTGGCCATGCGCTGGGTGCGTGACGCCGCGCGCAAGCGCGGTGAAAAGTCCATGGGCGCGCGCCTGGCGGGTGAGTTGCTGGATGCGTCCGAAGGCCGCGGCGCGGCCATGAAGAAGCGCGAGGAAGTGCACCGTATGGCCGAAGCCAACAAGGCTTTCGCCCACTTCAGATTTTAATTAGCCCTTCCTGGCAGGAATATTCAAAGTGGCACGCGCTACCCCAATCGAACTCTATCGCAACATCGGAATTTCCGCGCACATTGACGCGGGAAAGACCACGACGACCGAACGCGTCCTGTTCTACACCGGCGTTTCCCACAAAATTGGCGAAGTGCACGACGGCGCTGCCACCATGGACTGGATGGAGCAGGAGCGTGAGCGTGGCATCACGATCACGTCTGCTGCCACTACCTGCTTCTGGAAGGGCATGGATGGCAAGCATGACCAGCATCGCATCAATATCATCGACACGCCGGGACACGTGGACTTCACCATCGAAGTGGAGCGTTCCATGCGCGTGCTGGACGGCGCCTGCATGGTCTATTGCGCAGTGGGCGGGGTGCAGCCGCAGTCGGAAACGGTGTGGCGTCAGGCCAACAAGTATGGCGTTCCGCGGTTGGCGTTTGTCAACAAGATGGACCGCACCGGTGCCAATTTCTTCAAAGTTTACGAGCAGATGCGCAGCCGCCTGCGGGCCAATCCCATTCCTATCGTCGTGCCTATTGGCGCGGAAGAGAACTTCAAGGGTGTGGTCGATCTGGTCAAGATGAAGGCCATCTACTGGGATGAAGCTTCCCAGGGAATGAAGTTTGAATACACGGAAATTCCAGCCGAGTTGCTTGACACCTGCAAGGAGTGGCGCGAGAAAATGCTCGAAGCTGCGGCCGAGTCATCCGAGGAAATGATGAACAAGTACCTGGAAGAGGGCGACCTTTCCGAGGCAGACATCATGAAAGGCTTGCGCGCCCGTACCATCGCCAGCGAGATTGTCCCGATGCTGTGCGGCAGCGCCTTCAAGAACAAAGGCGTGCAGAAGATGCTGGACGCCGTTATTGATTACATGCCCTCCCCGGTCGATATTCCGCCGGTCAAGGGCGAGCTCGAAAACGGCAAAGAGGTTGAGCGCAGCGCTTCCGATGAAGAGCCTTTTGCCGCGCTGGCGTTCAAGATTGCGACCGACCCCTATGTCGGCCAGCTTACCTTCTTCCGCGTGTACTCGGGGGTGGTGAACTCCGGCGATACCATTTACAACTCGGTAAGGGGCCGCAAGGAGCGCATCGGCCGTATTCTGCAGATGCATGCCAACCAGCGCGCGGAAATCAAGGAAGTTCGGGCGGGCGATATCGCTGCGGCGGTGGGCCTGAAAGAAGCGGTTACCGGCGACACCATCTGCAATCCGGACAAGCCCATTATCCTGGAACGGATGATATTTCCCGAGCCGGTAATTCACGTGGCGGTGGAACCCAAGACCAAGGCCGACCAGGAGAAAATGGGGATCGCGCTGGGTCGTCTGGCGCAGGAAGATCCCTCGTTCCGCGTGCGTACCGATGAGGAAACCGGCCAGACGATCATTTCCGGCATGGGCGAACTGCACCTGGAAATCATCGTCGACCGGATGAAGCGCGAGTTTGGTGTTGAGGCTAACGTGGGTGCGCCCCAGGTGGCCTATCGCGAGGCGATCCGCAAGCTGACAGAGGTCGAAGGCAAGTTCGTCAAGCAGTCCGGCGGCAAGGGCCAGTATGGCCACGTCTGGCTCAAGATGGAGCCGAACGCGGCAGGCAAGGGCTACGAGTTCGTCGATGCCATCAAGGGCGGCACCGTGCCGCGCGAATACATCCCCGCAGTTGACAAGGGTCTGCGCGAGGCCATGAACAATGGCGTCCTGGCGGGCTTTCCGGTGGTCGATGTGAAGGTCACCCTGTTTGACGGGTCCTACCACGAGGTGGACTCTTCCGAACAGGCCTTCAAGATGGCGTCCATCCTGGCGTTCAAGGACGGCATGCGCAAGGCCAATCCGGCTCTACTGGAGCCCATGATGGCGGTTGAAGTTGAGACCCCGGAGGACTATATGGGCGACGTGATGGGCGACCTCAACCGTCGACGCGGCATCATCCAGGGCATGGAAGACATGCCGGGCGGAAAAACCATCAAGGCTGAAGTGCCGCTGGCCGAGATGTTCGGATATTCGACCGACCTGCGGTCCATGTCCCAAGGGCGTGCGACCTACTCAATGGAATTCAAGCACTACACTGAAGCGCCCAGGAATGTGGCGGAAACCGTGATCAGCAGCAAGAAGTAAACTCAACAGGGGCCAAGACATGTCCAAGGAAAAATTTCAACGCACGAAGCCGCACGTAAACGTGGGGACGATCGGTCACGTGGACCATGGCAAGACCACGCTGACGGCGGCCATTACCATTATCTTGTCGAAGAAGTTTGGTGGAT
>JBAWGM010000290.1:0-9901 GCA_049592895.1 Thiobacillaceae bacterium
GTTTGAACGCAAGCTCTCGGTGCTTCGTTGTGGCGGGGATACACGCGCACAGAGTGTCAGTCAGGGCTTGCAGCAGATGGCGCGGGAGGTAAGCGGCGAGGACTGGGTGCTGGTTCACGATGCAGCCCGCCCAGGGCTCGATCATCTGCTCCTGGACAGGCTGCTGAACGCCCTCGCACATGATCCGGTGGGAGGCTTGCTGGCGGTGCCGGTGGCAGATACGCTCAAGCGTGCCGATGCCAGCCAGCGGGTGATTTCGACAGAATCCCGCGAGCGGTTATGACAGGCGCAAACGCCGCAAATGTTTCGTCATGCCCAGTTGCTTGACGCGCTGCAACAGGCGGGCGACATGGTGACCGATGAGGCATCGGCGATGGAGCGACTGGGTCTCAAGCCAAGACTGGTGGAAGCGGACAGCCGAAATTTCAAGGTAACCTATCCGCAGGATCTGGAACTGGCGCGCCTGGTTATGGAGAGGCGGCATGATTGAACTGAGAGTGGGACAGGGGATGGATGTTCATGCCTTTGCCCAGGGACGCAAGCTCATCATGGGAGGGGTGGAGATTCCCCATGACCAGGGCTTGGTCGGACATTCGGATGCCGACGTGCTGATTCACGCGATTTGCGACGCCCTGCTTGGCGCGGTCTCTTTGGGAGATATCGGCCGGCATTTTCCGGATAGCGATGGGCGCTTTAAGGGCATCGACAGCCGTGAGCTGCTGCGCGATGTGGTTGGTCGCCTGGCGGGCATGGGCTGGCGGGTGATGAATGTCGATTCCACGATCATCGCTCAGGCCCCGAATATGGCACCCCATGTTCCCGGCATGGTAGCCAATCTTGCGGCCGACCTCGGGGTAGAGGGCGCATGCGTCAACGTCAAGGCCACGACCACGGAATTTCTCGGATTTGTCGGGCGCAAGGAAGGTATTGCGGCCCAGGCTGTTTGCCTGATTGCGCGTGATCGTTCGTGAGCCAGGGCATTGTTCGCCTCTTCTTCGCGCTTTGGCCGACCGACGACATTCGGCGCGCTATGTGGAAGACCGGCGCACGTCTGCAGGACGTCTGGGGTGGTCGGCGCATGAAGCCGGACACCTTGCACATGAGCCTGGTGTTTCTGGGCGACACGCCCGCCGAGCGTCTGGATGAATTGCGCACCTTGGCCGCACGCATGCAAGGCCGGGTTCATGCTCTCAGCTTTAGACAGGCAGCCTGCTGGCGGCACAACAAGGTCGGGTACTTGAGTCCGGAGGATACGCCGCCGGCTTTGATTCAATTGGTGTCCGCACTGGAGGAAGGCTTGGAAGCCGGGGGCTTCAGGTTTGATCAGCGCCCCTACAAGCCACACGTTACCCTGTTGCGCAATACGCGCTGCACGACCCAGGTGATGTTCGAACCCATAGACTGGCGTCCGGAAGAATTTGTGCTGGTGGCGTCGGACCTGACGGAGCATGGACCCGTGTACCAGTTGCTGGGACGCTGGAAATTGAGTTCCTCGCCTACGCCATAATAGACTTCGCAGCCTGTTCAAAATCGGCGGCGCCAACGCCATGCATCGTCAGCAATTTGTCCTGGTCAGTCGTGGCATAGTTTTGTGTCAGGGATTTGTGGTAGGCCGGGTCATAATGCTCATCCAGAAGTGCGCCAACCAGGCCTTGCCAGTTTCCATCATCGATCAAGGCGCGCCACTTCGCTATCGTTTCCCTGCCGCGCAAGGCGGTCAATTGGTCGAGCTGTCCGATCAGCGTATCCGGCTGCCTGGGAAAATGCTGGTACTCCTCAACAAGCAGGCGGATGCGGGCTTCGCGCGGTAGATGCAACCTTACGCATGGGCTAGCGTGCATCGCAGCGATCAAGCCGTCCGGAACCTGCAGACTGCCGATTCTCTTGCTTTCCGATTCGATGTAGACCGGATCGTGCGGGGACAGCGCGTGCAGCCGAGACCAGAGGGCGCTTTCAAATGCCTTCTGGGTCGGCTGTGGATGATCCGGCAGCATCCCCAACACTGAGCCTCGGTGGACAGCCAGTTCCTCCAGATCCAGGACTTGAGCGCCAGCGTCGTTCAGCGCCCCGAGCAAACGGCTCTTGCCGCTACCGGTCGGGCCGCATATCACCCGGAACTGAAATCGACCCGGCATGCTTGCCAGGGCTTCGACGACCTTGCTCCGGTAAGCCTTGTAGCCACCTTCCAACTGGCTGGCCGCGAAGCCGATCTTCTGCAGCACGTGGGTGAGCGATCCGCTGCGGTTGCCGCCGCGCCAGCAATAAACGAGTGGGCGATACTTCTTGGGCTTGTCGAGAAAATGGGATTCCAGATGACGGGCGATGTTGCGGGAGACCAGCACAGCGCCCATTTTTTTTGCTTCGAACGCCGAGGCTTGCTTGTATAAGGTGCCAATCCGGGTGCGCTCTTCATCACTTAAGACCGGCAGATTAATGGCGCCGGGTACATGGTCAGCGGCAAATTCCGCCGGCGAGCGGGCATCAATGATCTCGTCAAACTCCGTCAGCTGTGCTACGGTTGCCGAGCCCAAAATCTTCACACCATTACCCATGAACACCATCAAATTGACTACATTGTCCCATGGCGGGGGATGTGGCTGCAAAATTGCGCCCGCGGTGCTAAGCGAATTGCTGGCCGGCATGGCCACCGCCGGACTGGTGCCGGAAGCTTTGCTGGTGGGCACCGAGTCCAGCGACGATGCCGCAGTCTATAAGCTCAATGACGAGCAGGCCATTGTTGCCACGACGGACTTCTTCATGCCGATCGTCGACGATCCTTATGATTTTGGCTGCATCGCGGCAACCAATGCGCTAGCTGATATATACGCGATGGGCGGGCGTCCCCTTTTTGCCCTGGCAATATTGGGCATGCCAATAGACAAGCTGCCGGTGGAAGTCATACGCCGCATTCTGGAAGGGGGAGAGGCGGTGTGCAGGGCGGCCGGCATTCCGGTGGCCGGAGGCCATTCTATCGATGCGCCTGAACCCATTTATGGCCTGGTGGGAATAGGCGTGGTGCACCCGGCTCAGGTGAAGCGCAATGATCAGGCCAAGGCGGGTGATGTACTGATTCTAGGGAAACCTTTGGGCATCGGCGTGTTTGCCGATGCCATGAAGAAAGGTCAACTAAGTGCCGAAGCCTATGCCCAGATGCTGAGCTCCACTACTCAGCTAAATACCCCCGGAATTCCTCTGGCAGACTTGTCCGGTGTCCATGCCATGACAGATGTCACCGGTTTTGGTCTGCTGGGACATTTGCTGGAAATGTGCCGCGGATCAAAACTTGCGGCGCATATCCAGTTTTCCAGCCTGCCTATCCACCCTCTGGCGGAAACGCTTGCCCAACAAGGGTTTGGGCCCGGCGCGGCGACTCGCAACTGGAACAGTTTTGCTCACGAGGTTGTATTGGGCGAAAACATGCCGGATTGGCAGCGCAAGATTCTATGCGACCCGCAAACCAGCGGAGGCCTTCTGGTTGCGTGCGACGAAAACATTGCGGATGAGGTGTTAAGCGTGTTCAGAAAGGGGGGGTTTGCCGGCGCTGCCCAGATAGGAAGTCTGGTGCCGGGGTCTCCCCAGATCAGTGTGAGCCCCTAAAAAAAGAACCGTCCTACTGGACGGATATTCTTTGAGCGGCCTGGCACGTGTCTTGGGACCTTCGGCCCTCGCCCCCGCGCCTATCCTTTTGCAGACCAAGGGGTAATGGGGCATTACGCGAAGTCAAACGGCGATCAAACAAGCGCCGTTCGAAGGGGATAAACTCCACGTCATAGCCTTCAAGTGGCACAACCGACATTGCTTCCCCTAACTATCTGGTTCACTGAGTCTAGGTCAAATCAGGGCACATTTTCAAGTTTGCCCGATGAATGGCACCCAACTTGTTGTACTGAGGAAAATATCTGGACCTAAATATGGTGTCTCGTTGCGCACGCTGGCAGGCTTGGTGTCCCGCCAACCCCCAGCTCCGGTTTGTGGTCAATGTTGCGCAACACGGCCCACACTGGGTCGAGTCTGCGTGGGCACGCAGCAAACTGCAACTCGCTGCCACGGTTACAGATGAACCAAGTAGCGAATAGTCCGCCGTCGGCCGGGCTATGGACTGGTTTTCCTGTCGGAACGCATCAACCTGGCTTTTTCGCGCACCCACTCCCTTTCCTTCTCGGCCGCCCGTTTGTCGTGCTGCTTCTTGCCCTTGGCCAGACCGATTTCCAACTTGATGCGGCCTTTGGCATAGTGCAGATTCACCGGCACAAGCGTATAGCCGGCGCGCTCGATCTTGCCGATAAGCCTGCTTATTTCCGGACCGTGGAGCAGCAACTTGCGAGTGCGGGTCGGATCGGGATGTATATGGGTGGATGCTGCAAGCAGGGGGCTGATGTGGCAGCCTATCAAGAAGACTTCGCCGTTCTTGACGACAACATAGGATTCCTTGAGTTGTACGCGCCCTGCTCTTATCGCCTTCACCTCCCAGCCCTCCAGAACCAGGCCGGCTTCGAAGCGTTCCTCGACGAAGTAATCGTGGAAGGCTTTTTTGTTGTCGGCGATGGTCATGGGTCCGGGATTCCGTAAAATGCAATTTTCTTTTGAGCAGAGGACATGGCCCAAGTAAGCAAGAACGTGCTGGTGGAATTCAGCAGCGGCCAGATGTTCGAATTGGTCGACCGGGTAGAGGATTATCCGCTATTTCTTCCGTGGTGCGGAGGGACGAAATTGCACAGGCGGGACGAAAAAATCACGGTGGCGACGCTGACAATTGATTACATGGGTGTAAGACAGAATTTCACGACGGAGAATGAGAAGATTGTCCCGACCGAGATGCGGATTAACCTGCGGGAAGGTCCATTTTCCCACTTGCGTGGACATTGGCGCTTCAAGCCCTTAGGCGAAACCGCCTGCAGGGTGGATTTTGAAATGATTTACAGTTTCTCCAGCAAGCTTCTGGAATCCGTGCTGACGCCGGTCTTCAATCATATTGCCAATACCTTTGTCGATTCCTTTGTGCGACGGGCGGAAGAGGTCTACTGCGAACATGGATAAAATTTCGGTGGAAGTGGCCTACGCGTTGCCCGCCCAGCAGGTCATCCTGGCCGTGCAAGTGGATGAGGGAACAACGATAGAGCAGGCGGTCAGGGCCTCGGGCCTGCTGGAGAAATTTCCCGATATTGATCTTGCGGCCAATAAGGTCGGCGTGTTCGGCAAGTTATCCAAACTGGAAACAGTCTTGCGGGATCGGGACCGTGTGGAGGTTTACCGGCCGCTAATTGCCGACCCGAAAGAGGTTCGGCGGCAGCGGGCCGAGCTTGGCAAGGTGATGAAAAAGGGCGGCGGCGACCTGCCCAAAGAAGCAGCAGCGTCTGACGGTCAGGCTTAACGGCAGTTCTCTGCCATGTACCTTTGTGCGTCGGCTCGGGCATCGGCACGCTGCTGGTCAGTCATGTAATTGCGTTCTCCGTACGGGCCGCTGGAGTAGGTGCGTCCGCCTTGATCCAAAGCGGCAAGATTACTGCGGGCACGATCGCAGTTTTCCCGTTTGATGCGGGCGGCTTCCGCATCCTTGTCGGCTTTTTCCTTGGCTTTGGCCGCATCGGCCTTGCGTTTCTTAAAGGCAAAATCCTTCTCGGCCAGCGTCTGCAGGGCTGCGCTGGCTTCTTCTGCCGGAACCGGATTTCCCTTGATGGCTTTGGCCTGGTCAGACGGCGGCTGGTCCGAGTAATGGACTTGGCCTGAGCCGTCTGTCCACTTGTAAACCTGAGCCGCCCCTGCAAGCGCGAAACCCAGACACAAGACAAGCACGGCGGCGCGCATGGTCAAAGGAACTTTGCCCACGTTTATGGCATTTACAGGTTCTTCAATTCCAATGGCGGCAGCTTAGCCTGTTCCAGTCCCAAACGTGCCTGTTGCTCAGCCCTCTTGGCGTTCTTGATCACCGCATCGCTGTCACCTGCCTTGGCGGCATCCTCGGCAACCTTGATTGCGCTCTCGGCCGTTGTCCACAGCGCATATTTAGCCGCGGCCTCTTTTACCGCGGCCTGGGCGCTGCTCAATGCAGCCTGAGCCTCGGCGTTGATGGCAGGCTGGGTCGGGGCTTGCGTTTGGGTTGGAGCAGCGCTGGGCGCAGAGGACGTGCTGGCGGGTTGATTTGCACAGCCTGTCAGGGCGAGCACGGAAGCGGCGGTCAGGGTGGTCAGAATTTGACGCATGCAAGTCTCCTATCGGTTTGGCTATCAGGACGAACCTGGAAAATTTCCCTCGAATTCGGGATGCGTGGAAATTAGCCCCTATTCGCATCTGCGTCAATGTGAAAAGGCAATACTTGACTTGGTAGATTTTGACCACGGGGAACGCGCAGGGCATCTTGCGCGGGTGGAAATGGGGGGCGCGCGCAAATCGGTCTTGCCGGGGTGCGGATGGCGCAATGAACGAGGATAGGCACCTGTCTGGCAGATGTCTATTGGATCGAGTTGAAGCACACTGCCGAAGGCTTCAGGCCCTGGTGCTTTGGTGGACGGCGCGCTTTGAATGGCGGACACGGCAACGTATAATCCGAATTTGGGCCTAGGAAAACAACATGCGTGTCCTGCAAAAAGCGCTCACTTTCGATGATGTCTTGCTTGTCCCCGCCCATTCTGCAGTTCTGCCCCGCGATGTCAGCCTGAATACCAAGCTTACGCGGAAGATCAACCTGAACCTTCCGCTGGTTTCTGCCGCCATGGATACAGTGACGGAAGCGGGCCTCGCTATTGCCATAGCGCAGGAAGGCGGCATCGGCATTATTCACAAGAACATGACCCCGCAGGAGCAGGCCGTTGAGGCGTCCAAGGTCAAGCGCTTTGAATCTGGGGTGGTCAAGGATCCCATCACGGTCGCGCCGCAAATGACTGTGCGCGACGTGCTTGCCATAACCCGTCTGCACAGGATATCGGGCCTGCCGGTTGTGGAAGGTCGCAAGGTGGTTGGCATCGTCACCAACCGCGACCTGCGCTTCGAAACCAATCTGGACCAAGCCATATCCAACATCATGACACCGCGAGATCGTCTGGTCACGGTCAAGGAAGGCGCGAGCCGGGAAGAAGCCACCACGCTGCTGCGCAAGCATCGGCTGGAGCGGGTGCTGGTGATCAACGATGCATTCGAATTGCGCGGCCTGATCACGGTAAAGGACATCCAGAAATCCAGTGAACATCCCGATGCATCCAAGGACGCTCAGGGCCGGTTGCGGGTCGGCGCTGCCGTAGGCGTGGGGGCCGGCACCGAAGATCGCGTGGCGGCCCTCGCCGAGGCCGGAGTGGATGTCATTGTGGTGGATACCGCCCACGGCCATGCCAAGGGCGTGCTGGAGCGGGTCAAGTGGGTCAAGACGCACTTCCCGGAAGTCCAGGTCATAGGCGGCAATATCGCCACCGCCAACGCCGCGCGGGCGCTGGTCGACCACGGTGCGGATGCGGTGAAGGTCGGCATCGGCCCCGGTTCCATCTGCACAACCCGTATCGTGGCGGGAGTGGGCGTGCCGCAGATCACGGCGGTCGCCAATGTTGCCGATGCGTTGGCTGGGACCGGTGTTCCGTTGATTGCCGATGGTGGTATACGCTACTCTGGCGACATTTCCAAAGCCCTCGCCGCGGGTGCCCATTGCGTCATGCTGGGCGGCCTGCTCGCGGGGACCGAGGAAGCGCCGGGCGAAGTGGAGCTGTATCAGGGCCGCTCCTACAAATCCTACCGTGGCATGGGTTCCCTGGGCGCCATGCAGCAGGGTTCCAAGGACCGCTATTTCCAGGATACCGAAGCCAACGCGGACAAGCTGGTGCCCGAAGGCATCGAGGGCCGGGTGCCCTACAAGGGCACCGCGCTCAACGTTATCCATCAGTTGATGGGGGGCCTGCGCTCCTCCATGGGCTACCTGGGCGTGGCCACCATCGACGAGATGCACAAGAAAGCGGAATTCGTCGAAATCACCTCGGCGGGCGTGAAGGAATCGCATGTCCATGATGTGCAGATCGTCAAGGAAGCGCCCAATTACCGGGTGGAGTAATCGAGTCAGAATTAGAGGGGGGCGTGAGCCCCTTTTTATTTAGCCAGCAAACATGTCACACGAAAAAATTCTCATCCTCGACTTTGGTTCCCAATACACCCAGCTCATTGCCCGACGCGTCAGGGAGGCCAGCGTCTATTGCGAACTGCAACCTTACGATGTAAGCAATGAGTTCATCCGGGCGTTCCAGCCCAAAGGCATCATCCTGTCAGGCGGCCCCAATTCCGTGTACGAGGATGAAACCCCGCGTGTGCCCGAGGCGGTGTTCGAACTCGGCGTGCCGGTGTTGGGCATCTGCTATGGCATGCAGGCCATGGCAGCCCAGTTGGGAGGCAGGGTGGAATCCACCAGCAAGCGCGAATTCGGCTACGCGGAAATCCGCGCCCAAGGCCATTCCCGCCTGTTCCGCGACATTCAGGATCGAAGCAACGATGAAGGCCATGGCCTGCTCGATGTGTGGATGAGCCACGGCGACAAGGTCACCGAACTGCCGCCGGGCTTCAAGATGATCGCATCCAACGCGGCGACGCCGCTCGCCGGCATGGCTGACGAGGCGCGCGGATTCTATGGCGTGCAATTCCATCCCGAGGTGACCCACACCCTGCAGGGCAAGGCGATCATGCAGCGCTTCGTGCATGACATCTGCGCATGCGGCAGCGACTGGAATATGCCCGATTATGTGGAGGAGGCGGTGGGTCGCATCCGCTCCGAGGTTGGCGGCGATGAAGTGATCCTGGGCCTGTCCGGCGGCGTGGATTCGTCGGTGGCCGCGGCATTGATTCACAAGGCGATCGGCGACCAGCTCACCTGCGTGTTTGTCGATACGGGCTTGCTGCGCCTGAATGAGGCCGAACAGGTGATGGAAACCTTCGCCAAAAGCCTCGGCGTCAAGGTCCTCCATGTGGATGCGACCGAGCGATTCATGGGCGGCCTGGCCGGCATTGCCGACCCAGAACTCAAGCGCAAAATCATCGGCCGCGAATTCGTTCATGTGTTCCAGGAACAGGCGGAAAAGCAGAAGAAAGCCAAGTGGCTCGCCCAAGGCACCATTTATCCGGACGTGATCGAATCCGCAGGCGCGAAGACCAAGAAGGCGCACGCTATCAAGTCGCATCACAATGTGGGCGGCCTGCCGGAAACTCTGCACCTCAAGCTGCTGGAACCCCTGCGCGAACTGTTCAAGGACGAAGTCCGCGAACTGGGCTTGGCCCTGGGACTGCCGCACGACATGGTGTTCCGCCATCCCTTCCCCGGCCCCGGCCTTGGAGTGCGCATTCTCGGCGAAGTGAAGAAGGACTATGCCGACTTGCTGCGCCAGGCCGACCACATTTTCATCGAGGAGCTTCGCGCCTCCGGCTGGTATGACAAGACCAGCCAGGCCTTCGCGGTATTTCTGCCGGTCAAGTCGGTCGGCGTGATGGGCGACGGCCGCACCTATGATTACGTCGTCGCGCTGCGCGCCGTGCAGACCACCGACTTCATGACCGCGCACTGGGCCGAGCTGCCCTACACGCTGCTGGGCAAGGTCTCCAACCGCATCATCAACGAAATCCGCGGCATCAATCGGGTGACCTACGATATCTCAGGGAAGCCTCCTGCGACGATAGAGTGGGAGTGATTTTATGTTAAGCAATGCCCAGCAATCACTGGCAATAATGTTTAGTAACTTACTGTTTCAGAACTAATTATTCATTTCCTGTCCGGCAGCATCTGGCAGCGCCTAGCAACTCCAAGCAAGATAAATTCATGGTCTAATTAGGGGTATCAAGTTATTTTGGTACCATCTAAACTAATTGATACCATCATGCGTTTTGCACATGGATCATGGTATTGAAAATATATAACGTAATGATATTACACAAATAAACGTGC
>JBAWGM010000291.1:0-2311 GCA_049592895.1 Thiobacillaceae bacterium
ATTCTGCACAGGCGCATAGGTGGAGGAAACTTCCCGGAAAAGATCCTGGCCGAAACGCTTCAATTGGCGTCCGGTCGCCATTTGCACGAAGCGCTGAAAATCGCCGACGTCCTCCTTGCCCAACGGAACCTGAGCGGCGAACGCAGGCATATCGGCATCGGATCTTTCCCGCCCGCGAGACGGCGCAATCGCTCTCGTTGATGTCGCATACCCCGAATTGACGTCTGTCATCCCCTGATTCGTCATTCCCTGATTCGTCATCCCCATTGGATTTGCCATGCTCGTGGCGGATGACCTGTCCTCATCTGCGGTATTCATCGACCGGGTGTCTGCTAAAGCTACCTGACCTAGACAGGACAACAGGCCAATCAGCGTGAATGTGCTGGAAATCTTTCCAAACAAATAAGCCGCAGAATTCATCTCTCTTCCCATGTCACTCATTCCTCCCGCAATCGGGCCTAAACCCGCCCAAATACATAATCCACAGCCGCTTGGACTTCACCATTGCTGCGCTATTATCCCCGCCCGACGACGGCCGATATAGTACTCCATGGTCAATCTTGCCAATAAGCATGCTGGAAGACCCTGGCGCTACTTGCAAAAGAACACATCCAGGAGCATCGCAATACCGCTCGCCAGCGCAGCCAGGCTAGCCACCAGAACCGCACCGGCCGCACAATCCTTGGCCTTGCGCACGAAGCCCGCTTCCGCCGGGTGCAGACCGTCGATGAGCGCTTCCAGTGCAGTGTTGAAAAGTTCGGCCATCAGAACCAGGCCGACCAGCGACAGGATGACCGCCGTCCATATCCAACCCGGCCGAAGGACGGCCAGAACGATGATGGTCACGACCGCGATGCGTGTCTGGGTGCGGAAGCTGTGCTCCCCCCGATAGGCGCTGACAATTCCCTGAACCGCCCAGTTCAAACGCTGCGGGAAGGGTGCGTTCTTGATCACGGCGTCTTCCATTCCAGACCGATTTCACTCGGCGAAACATACAGGCTGGGGGAAGCTTTGTCATGGCTCCGGCTTTCCCAGAACAGACTGCCCAGACCATAGCCGATCAGCGCGCTCCCGACCGTGTCCGAGAACCAGTGGTCGCTCCCACCGATTCGGGCGACATTGGTCAACGCGGCCACACCATACAGCCAGGGCGCGTCATAAGCCTTGGCATAGGGCGTGATCGCCGCCCAGGCGACCATGCTGTGGATCGAAGGCATGGAAGTATTGCCGTTTGCCGAAGACAGGAAGTTGAAAGACGCGGGCCCTTGCTCCATCGTCGGCCGGGCCCGGCCGATGGCGTATTTCAGCACTAGTGCGCTCGCCAGCCCAACGCCGCTGGCCTCGACCGACGCAAAACTGGCACGAGACCGGGTGGGGTCGTCGTCTTCCAGCATCAACGCGCCCGAAATCCCCGCCGCCACAAACGGAATCAGGTTGCCGATTTTCTCCTCCGCCTTCATCGGCCTGCTCTGGCCATAGTGCACCGCAAGCCGATCGGCCGGCTTGTCCAGGACGGACGAAGCCGCGGTAATGCCGCCGGCCAGCAGCACGCTTTGCCAGAAGTCGGCGGTGGCCATCCCCCTGCCCAGCATGGAAAGATCGTCCCACGCCGAGTTGAAAACGGATCTCTTGGTTCTCGGATCACCCGAATTATCGCCGACGTCGCCAAACTGATTCTTGTGCCCTCTGTCGAACGGCCCCCAGCGCAGGTCGAATCCGCCCACATCCCGGGTCAGGTCGATCAATCTGACCGACCGATCCAGACGTGCGCCGCCGTCCCGGACCAGCGGCTGCCAGATGAGATTGGCGAAAGACGCAGAGGACCGGGCCATCATGGCGTCGAACGGAATGCTGACATAGATGCCCTTGTCGTAGCTGCCCTCGCCGAACACGGCGGCCGGGACGTTGGTCTTGGTAACCCAGGCTCCCATTTTGACGCCGTTGGAGAAGACCCGGGAGACATCCAGCGTCGCCCCGACGTCGCCGGCCAGGTAGCGACCCGCCTGCAAGGTGGCCAGAATGCCGTGAACGCCGGTGTCCCAGTAGAGGCTGACATGCCCCGTCGTAGTCTGGTAGTCCCGAAAGCTGAAATCCTGCTTGAAGCCCCGCTGCCGGACGGCGTTGATGTCGATGCCGAGCGCCAGCGAACTGCGGTAGGGGCGGTAGAGCCACTCGCCGCCGACCCCGCCGAACATCGATTCCAGCATGCCGCCGTACACGCTGTAGTACTGGTTCTCATCCAGTCTGCCCACATGAGTCAGTTGAAGCATGGGCATGGTGATCTTGGACGAGGTCTCATACTCCCGGATGT
>JBAWGM010000292.1:0-11067 GCA_049592895.1 Thiobacillaceae bacterium
TCGGCTTCCCTTAGCCGCCAGGCTCAAGCCGGGCAATGCGGAAACTCGCGTCGCTTTGATTTCGAAGGAAGCGAAGCTCAAACCTCCGCATTGCTGTGCCAAGTTGAATTCAGCACCGGCTTGCACCTGTCGTCTGCGGCAGCTTCAGAGGGGGGAGTTCAAAATCAACGGCAAAGTCGGAATCGAACCCCTGGATTGCCGCGGCCCTGCAGGCCTCGCAATGACAGGGGAACTGCTCTCGCAACTTGGTCATTGCGAGGAGGCAGAGCCGACGAAGCAATCCAGTGCCAATCGGCCCCAACCCCTTTCCCCTCGCCCCGCCTGCGGGGAGAGGGTGGCCCGGAGGGCCGGGTGAGGGGCAAGGTGTGGCACTTGACTCCCCCTCTGTGCCGTCGAGGACGGAGGGTCGAATTGGGGGCCTTTGAGGCGAGCTTGTCTGAGCACGTGGCCGCCCAGATGATTTTTCTGGGCAGATCGTGCGAGTTTGCGAGCCGCCCAATTCAGCCCTCCGGCCGAGGCTTGCCCCGCAGGGCGGCACAGCGGGGTGCTCTTTCTTTGGTCACTTCCTTTGAGCAAGCAAAGAAAGTGACCCGCCGCCGGGCGGCCCCGGCCAATCATCGCGTGAGAAGCACAAGCATCCGCCATGACTAAAACATCTTCCCCTCACCCCCACCCTCTCCCCGCAAGCGGGGTGAGGGAGTCAATGGGTTCCGCATGAGCATCCCCTACCGCTTCTCCCCCTGGTCCCGCCGCGGCCTCGCGCGCTCGCACCAGAACAATGACGCCGCCAACGCCGCACTGGCAGTGCGCGCCAAGGTCACCATCGGCCTCGCGCTGCAGGCCAAACAGGATGGCAACACTTCAGCCGCGGTGTCGGGCAATCTGGGCCTCGCCTTGTACGGGCCGGGCGACATCATCGGCATCGATCAGCGCCTGGTGGTACGCACCGATCCCAAACCCAACGCCACCAATTTCGAACCCAATTACCTGGCGATCGTCGATTTCGATCCGCCGGATTTTCCCTGGCTGCTCACCCCCGCCAAGGCCAATCCGGATCAGCACCTGCGCCCCTGGCTCGTTCTGGTGGTCATCGATCGCGCGGTGTCACAGGCCTTGCCCAGCCTCAAGGCCGGCCAGCCGCTGTCCTCGATTGCGCTGACTGCCGCGCAGGCGGCAAGCGAGCTGCCCGACCTCAATGAATCCTGGCTGTGGGCGCATGCACAGGCTGTGTCACCGATTACCGCAGCGAGCCAGAACCCCGCGGACCTCGCCAAGGAGCGCACGGATCTGGCCGCCGAACTCAAGCAATATCCCGAGCGCAACATCTCGCGCCTGGTCTGCCCGCGCCGCCTGGAGCCGCGCCACGACTACATCGCCTGCGTCGTGCCTGCGTTCGATGCGGGCCGCCTGCGCGGCCTGGGTCAGCCGCTAAACAATGCGACGCTGGCGCCGGCCTGGAATCACGCGCAGCCGGCCGATGTCGAACTGCCCGTGTACTACCACTGGGAGTTCTCCACCGGCCCGGTGGGCGACATCGAGACGCTGGCACGGCGACTGAGAACGCCGTCCAGCTACGTCGGCGACCAGGCCTTGCTCAGCCAGTTGAAGAACATCGGCATCCGCCCGGTGGCAGTCGACGGCGATCATCTCTTGTTCGACGGCGTGACACCGGACAAGACCGTGTTCGAAGGTGCGATGGTGCCGCTGGATTTCCAGCCCGATGCAGCGAACACGCATCCCCTGTACGCGCAGAATCTGCAGGCCATGCTCAACAGCGGGCAGGATCTGGCCAATCAGGGCACGGCCAAGCCCGACACCGTGCCGACACTCTCGCCGCCGATCTATGGCGAATATCCGGCCAAGCGGCACACCGTCGATCACAACAAGATCGGCCAGCACTGGCTCGATGATCTCAGTTTGCAGCCGCGCTACCGTCTTGCTGCGGGCTGGGGCGCCGAGGTGATCCGGCAGAACCAGGACGAGTTCATGCAGGCGGCATGGCAGCAGGTCGGCGACGTGCTGGCGGCGGAACGCGCATTTTCTCTCGCACGCCTGTCGCGCGATGTCCTGAAGGCAGTCGAAGCGCGGCACCTGACCACGCTGCCGGACGCGCGCCTGCTCGCGCTGCTTGCGCCCGCGCGGGCGCGTGCCAGGATTGCGCCGGACCTCAGCCTGTACGGCCGCATGGCGAACGTCACCCTGCCGGACGAATTGTTCGATGGCGCGATGCGCAGGTTTACCAGCGCGCGCCGGCAGACATTCCGCATGGCGCAGTGGCGCGAGCGCAATCTGGGCCTGGCGAGCCTGCCGCAGCAGATGGTCGCGCTGGTGAACACCTTCGCCAACGCGACCAAACAGGTCATGGCCATCGATCCCAACCGCTTCGTGCCGGATGGCATCATGGGCAGCCGTTCGTTCGACGGCATTCCGCTGCCGGCAGACATGAATGCACTGGTCGACCTGCAGCCTTACACCGGCTTGCCGGGCAGCATGGCGGCGGGCGACATTGCCAAGCTGCAGCAGAAAGCTGCAAGCACCCGCCGACAGGCAGCAAGCACCAAGCGCAAACTGCCGCTGATGGGCGACGTCTGGCATCAGGGCATCGTGACCGACACCCACCTGCTGCGCATCGCGCAATTGCAGCGCGTCTCCGGTCAGGCCGTGAGCGGCAATCTCGCGCAACTGGTGAAGCAGGCCAGTCGCGGCGGCGCGGAAGGTGTTCTGCTGACCGTGCAGCAAAGCGGCCAGGTCAGCGCCCTGTCGCTCAAGATCGATGGCCGCAACGGCGCGCTCAAGACAATAGGAAGTACATTGGTACTCGGCACACGCGGGATCTCGCGCGCAGTGCGCATCGCACCCGGCGCCGTTGCCGCCGTATCGCCGCATGCGCTGCGCCTGTATGGCAACAATGCCGTCTTCAGCAGCCTGCCACCCGGTGTGCTGGGCGGCGCTGCGCCAGTGCAGATCAATCTCACCGCGCCTGGCCAATTCACGCCGCAAGTGCCGGCGGCCCAGGCCGCGCCTTCCATCACTTTGCCCCCGGCCATCAAGTCGCGCGACGTGCTGCACCGTTATTCGCAGGCGTTCAAAGACTACGAGCAACTCTGGGTCGATCCGCTGCAGCAGGAACACATCGTGGTTCAGCCCGTGGACTTCGCCGTCGCCTCATCCTCGACTGCCTTGCGCGCGCGTATCAATCCGGCGCAGACCGTGCCCGCAAGGCTGGCGACCATGCTTACCCTGGGCGGACATCCGGTGGGCTGGTCGGCCGCATTGGGGCTCACCAACGACTTCATCGCCAGCCGGCTCGACCTCGCCTTCGCCGAGCGCCTGCGTTATCTCATTCCCTTGCACTTCGATCGGGTGATGGCCTATCCCCACATCGCCTTCCCGCTGGCGAAGAAACTGGAGAAGCTCGCGCCCGATGTCTTCCTGCCCGGCGTGGGCGTGCTGCCGGACGACTTCATCATGGCAGTAAAGACCAATCCGCGCTTCGTCGAAGCGCTGATGCTGGGGGCCAATCACGAAATGGGGCGCGAGTTGCTGTGGCAGGGCTTTCCCACCGACCAGCGCGGCACGCCCTTCCAGCATTTCTGGCAGCGCCTGGACGACCAGACCGACATCGAGCCCATCCATCAGTGGCACCCCAACCCTCTGGGCAAACAGCCGGGCAGCGGCGAAATGCTGGTGCTGCTGATCCGTGGCCAGTTGCTCGCGCGCTTTCCCACCTTGTCCGTGTACGCCTATCCGATCGCTGCTCAGGAAACTCGCCCGGGCGGCAGCAGCCCGCCGGTTCCGCCGGGGACCAAGGACCCCAAGGAGATGGATCCCATACTGGCCTTGCCGCCGATACTGAAGGGTCATCTGGGCCGCGACATCACCTACCTGGGCTTCGACATCAGTCCGACACGCGACCCGAATATTCCCAACCTGAAGGACGATCACAAGTACATGGAGAACTTCTTCTTCATCCTGGAAGAACAGATGACCGAGCCGCGCTTCGGTTTCGACGAGCCGGACAGCGACGGCCAGAACGGTCCGACCTGGCTGGACGTGGACTGGAGCGAGGTGCACGTCAACGGCGGCGACTATTTTGGCAGCGCGAAGCTCAAGCTGGCACCTCCTGCCCAGGGTCAGAAGTGGGTCAACCCGCATGCCGCGACCGTCGCCGACGCCCTGCTGCAGCGGCCCTTCCGCGGCTATTACGCCGGCGTCAAGCTGAAGATGCCGAAATAGCCAGGACAGAATCACAACAGGAATCCCCATGCCGCGCCTTGATTTGAACCTCTCCGCCTTGAACGAGCAGCGCCAGGCCGTTGTGGCCTTGCACGCGCAACAGCGCCAACTGGACAACACGATTGCCGCGCGGCAGGCCGCGCTCGATGCCGCCTTGCGCGCAGGCCAGTCGCCCAACGTCACGGGCATACTGCAGCAGCAGGTCGACGACGCGCGCGCCCAGCGTCAGACGCTGGTCAATCAGATACGTGGGCAGCGCGTGAGCATAGACCAGTTCGCCAATGGCCTGCTTGGCAAACTCGATCCGTCAAACATGGCCGAAGCGCTGGACGGCGGACAGCCCATTGCGCTCCTGCCCATGCGCATCGAAACGCGCTATGCGCCCGACCCCAATACCTTGCGCATTCGCGTCTACCCGGACGACATCAACATCATCGAGCACACGCCCGCGCTGACCGACAAGGAGCAGCAAGCCGGCATGGACTACTGGGGGGCGCGCTTTGCCGGCGACCCGGACGAAGCCGCGCGCATTGCGCGTGACCTGACGCTGGGCGTGGGCCGCAATCGCTGCGCCTGGGTGCTGCGCCTGCTCACCCCCAACAATGCCTCAGACGAAGGCCAGCCGGACACGCAGCCGCAATTTCCCGATGCGCCGGTGATCGACGCCCGGGCCAAGCAGACCCGCGCCCTGCTGCTGCCCGACCGCTGGTGCGCCATCGGCTTTGCGGCACAAGGAAATTCAGGGCAGCGGCGCGAGGTGTTCCGCGCCTGGGGCAATCGCATACCCGATGAACTGATCCTTTCGCCCGACTGGCTCAACCTCGACGATCCCGAGGCGCTGCTGGCAGGCGATCGCGCCTGGCTTGCCGATTTCGACGCCGCGCTCGCCAACGGCATGGCGCTGCAAGTGACCCAGCAGATGGTGAATGCCTACGCGCTGCAGCATCACGCCGCGACCTTCAATCTGGCCAACGACACGCTGGAACGGCTGCTGATCGTCGGCCTGGAATGGACCAAGGACGCGCAGCAAAGCGCAACCGAGATGGCCGCGCTGCTGGCCGCGCAGCGCGATTCGACCGGGCTGGCCTTCCTGCCCTTGAACACGCCCACCAACAACACCGAGGCCGCCGCCTCCGGCTATAGCCCGGCGCAGAACAAAACGCCGCCGCCTACACCCGAAGAAATCGCGCAACTTCCGCCGCAGAAGGACGCGCTGGAACTGCTGAGCGATGCGCTGGGCCTGCCCGCGCAAAGCCTGCCGGCCGATGGCATCGACAACGCGCATCTGAGCGAGCAGCGCACCGCGATGCACATGATGAACACATTGTGGCGCGCAACCTTCGGCCACTACCTGATGGAGTTGTGGAATCCTCCCGGCGAGGAAAAAGACCTTCTGCTCAAGACGCCGGCGCAATATGCCTTGCGCAGTTACGCCGTGTCCTGGCTGCGCCCGGCCGGCCCCTTGCCGTTGTTGCGCGTGGGCAAGCAACCCTACGGCGTGCTGCCGGTGGCGGGCAAGACCTTCGTCCCCGAGCAGGCCGGCGGCGTGCTGGCGCGCCTCGGCATCAACCTGGCGGCGGTGGAACAGAATGTCTCCAAGGTGCTTTCCGTGTTGCGGCCGATGTGGGAAATCGCGCGCAACAACGTGCCGCTGCTCACCGACGGCGACGTCGACCACGCCAAGGACATCCTTCAAACCTCGCCCTGGTCGCAGACCGCGGCCTACCGCAACGTCGACAACATCTGTCTCAGCCCGGTCGTAATCGACATTTCCGGCGTGCAGATTCCTACCAAGCAACAACTGGTACAGACACTGCTCGCCGCCCTGGGCGTGAACCAGGACGATGCCTGGTCCATACCGATCTGGAGTTGCACCAGCTTTCCGCCCGACCCGCCCTACTCGGCGGGCAGCCTGGCGGGCGTGCCCTGGGTGCTGGCCGACGACAAGCAGCCGACCATCGAGGCGGCGCCGGAGACCGAGTTCAGCGATGCGAAAAATTATCTGAAACAGATTGCCGATGCCCTGACCCTGCCGCAGGCCCAGTCCGATGCCAAACTGAGCGCCTTCCAGACCGGCCCCGCCCTGTTGGAGGCCCTGGCCGCCTGCTCGGTGCAACTTGAACGGCATGACGCGGTACAGTCTTATGCCTTCGGCAGCGGGGCGGTAAACAAGGTGGAAGCGGTTACCATGCCCAAACTGGTGAACGTGGAAAACCCCGTGCAAAACGAAGCCGCGTTTACGATCAACAGTCCCAAACAGCTCGCGGCCGTGGTGATCCCCAGCCTGACCGGCCAGGTAAGCCTGGGCCAGCATGTGTCGAACAGCCTCGCGGCGCAACCCATTTCCATTAGTGCCGGCAGGGCGAGCAGCATGAGCGCCGCGTATCACGACGCCATCGCGAATCTGGCGCCGCCGCTGCGCAATGTCGCCGGTGTGCAGGCAAGCCTGAATTATCTCGCCGACCGTCCGGTGGGCGAACTCAATGTCGCCTTCCGCACCACGCTCGACGCCTTCTCCTACCGGCTTGACGCCTGGTACACGGCGCGTGCCAGCCGTCGTTTGGAGAACATGCGCGCGGCACAGCCGTCCGGCTTGTATGTCGGCGGCTATGCCTGGGTGGAAAACCTCAAGCGCGACACGCGCCCCGACAGCGACGGCTACGTGCTCACGCCTTCGCTCGGCCAGGCTGCCAGCGCGGCCATCCTGCGCAGCGGCTTTCTCGCCAACCACGAGCAGGGCGTGTTCAACATCGACCTCGATTCGAAGCGCACCCGCCGCGCACTCGACATCCTGCAAGGCCTGACGCGTGACCAGCCGCTCGCCGCGCTCTATGGCTATCGCATCGAACGCGGCCTGCGCGACGCGCTGCTGGGCAAGCTCATCTGGCCGCTCAGGCTGGCTTATCCGTGGCGGCCGGCGGGTGCCGATCCCGCTGATGAATCCGAGGAGTCAATCGGTGCGCGCGACGTGGTGGACGGCGTGGCGCTGCTGGCAGCGTGGCAGGATTCCAAGGCCGGCGTCTGGACCGGCGTTGAGACCGTGGTGGTAAACGGCATCAAGCCATTTGCCACGCTCAACAATGCCGAGAAGCAGGCGTTCGAAAGCGTGGTCCACGACGCCGTCGATCTTGCCGACAGCGTCAGCGACCTCTTGATGGCCGAAGGCGTGCACCAGATCGTGCAAGGCAACTTCGAACGCGCCAGCGCGGCGATGGCGGTCGCGGACAAGCAGTCCCTGCCGATCGAAACCCAGGTGGCGCGCACGCCGCGCGGGGGTACCTCCTACACCCAGCGCGTCGCTGTCATCTGCCCGTCGGCGGCGGACAACGGCTGGCCCGTCGACCGGCGCGCTAACGCGGAGCCCTCACTCAATGCGTGGCTCGCCTTCATGCTGGGCGCGCCGGATCGCTATGTATTTTCCGCACTGGTGTATCGCGGCACGACGGAAGATGGCCAGACCATCATCGACGCCGATCCGGTGAGCGTCAGCATGACGGACCTCGGCTACTCACCGCTCTCCGCCGTGCTCGCCGCCACCACGGTATCCAAGCACAGCCTGAGCGGCCCAGCCGACACCGGGCTGCGCGGCCGCGTGGTGGATGCGCTGATCGGCAAGCTCGACAACCCCGCAACCGTCAGCGGCCTGGACATCCAGCAGGAAGCCGACAAGGGCAATCTCGGGCTGGCGTATTTCGAGGCCTTCGCCACCACCCTGCGCGCCCTGCTCGACAAGGCGCGCCCCGCGACGCGCAAGGATCTGGTAGTGCCGGATGACGACATTGAAAAGAATCTTCCCGCCGAAGGCGAGTATCCGGGCGTGGACCTCGCGGAGCTGCGCGACCGCGCGGATGCGCTGATCGCCGATTTCACCGGACTCAAGAATGCGCTGGAAGCCACCGCCAATGCCGACGATCTGCTTGCGGCACTCAATGCCCTGGCAGACTTCCTGCCCCCTGTGTCCTGGCCGCAGCAGGTGCTGGCCATCGACGCGCCGGGCGCCGATCCGGCCCAGCGCGATGGGCGCGCCGCTGACGCGCGGGCGGCGCTGAGCGCGACTCTGCAGAGCAAGCTCGACGCCCTCAATGTGCCGCTGCCACTGCTGGACAATCAGGCAGCACCGACCCACGCCCAGCAGGTGCAGCAGGCCATCGATCAGATCAAGCTGCTGCTGGGCCGCGACTTCCCCGTCCTGCCGCGCTTCAGCCTCTATGCCTACGCCGCTGATTTCAGCGCCTCGCTCGCGGAGCAGAATGCGCTCACGCGCAGCGATCCCTGGCGCGTTACCGGCTGGATGTCCAGGCTCGCGCGCGTGCGTGACGGACTGGATCGTTTTTCCGGCACGCTGTCGGCGCACGAAACCCTGGTGGACTTGAGCAGCGCCGGGGACTTCAATGTGGTGCAATGGCCGCATGTCTCCGGCCAGGCCTGGGCCGCGCTGCCGGAAGCCTGGCGCGAGGACGAAGGCAAGCAGCCCGACTTGAGCCAGGTGCCGGAGGAATTGCACGACTATGTCTCGCAGCAGGCGGGCGCGCCCTACAAAGACATCAACCGGGTTGCGCCCAAGCTGGCGCTGGCGCTGCACACGCCCGGCGGCCTGGCGGCGCCGGATGCGGCCACCTCGCTCGCCGGACTGGTCTGCGACGCCTGGGCAGAATTCATTCCCGACCCCTACCACACCGCCGCCGTCGCCTTCCACTACGACGCCCCCGGCGCGCGTCCGCCGCAAAGCATCCTGCTCGCGGTGCCGCCGCGGTTGAACCAGCAGAACTGGGAGTTCGACCAGGTGCTCGACGTGCTGCACGAAGCCTTCGACCTGGCCCGCCTGCGCGGCGTCAGGCCACGCGACTTGGCCGGCGGTCTGGGCCTGCTGCTGCCCGGCAACTACCTGCCGCACGACTACACCGGCGACCTGCCCGGCGTGCGCGCACTGGAATTGGCGCGGCAGGCGATGCAGCACATGAAGGCGGGGATGAAGCAGACCACCGTCATTCCGCTGGGGAAGATTTGAATGGCTCGGCAGCCAGGAGTTGAAGCCAGTGCGCTGTGGGCTCCCCTCGCCCCGCAGCCTGCGGCCCCTCACCCCGGCCCTCTCCCGCGAGCGGGCGAGGGAGACAAGGGCTGGGTTGCCTCAACGAGAGGGGATGGGGGTGAGGGCGACGGTGCATCAATTCGCGCCCCCTCTTTGTCCACGCCCCTGCCACCCCCTCACCCCAACCTTCTCCCCCTTGCAGAGGGAGAGGGAGCACCCGATGAAGCGCGGCGCGATACTCCGCTCGCCCCGCAGCCTACGGCCCCTAACCCGGGCCCTCGCCCGCGAGCGGGCGAGGGGGTCAATGTTAAGCTGCTTCATCGAGTGGGGCCGGGGTGCGCAACGGCGCGAATTTGCGCCCCGCTCTGTCAATACCTCTCCCACCCCCTCACCCCAACCGTCTCCCCCTTGCATGGGGCGAGGGAGCAACCAATGAGGCGCGGCGCCTTTCTCCCCTCGCCCCGCTGGCGGGGAGAGGGGTCGGGGGTGAGGGGCGAGCGACGGATGAATCGTGCGCGAGCCAATCGCACGCACATCGGAATTGAAGGCAAAACATGAAAATCGAATTCTCCAAGGCCAAGGCATCCAGCGCGCTGCTTGAGATCGTCAAGAAGCAGCCGGTCTATCTGGGCCACACGCGGCTGGAAACCCAGCCCACCACGGTCAGCATGAAGGACTCGCTCCAGGCGCCGCTGGCGGATCCCCTGTGGATGCTCTCGCGCCAGTGGCAGTTCAACGAATTCCAGGGCGAGGATGCGGGCTCGCCGATCAAGCTGGCTTTCGCGCTGGAGGGCACCCAGGTCGACCGCTTTCGCGCCGGGCATGATGCGCCGTGGCAGCCCATCGGCGAGGTGCCGATCGAAACCCAGGTGGAGGCGGAGCCAGTGTGGGACCGCCATGCGCGCCTCGCCGGCGAGGCCGGGCTGCAACTGCTGCGCATGGCGCCCAGCGCATCGATACGCGCCGCCCTGCTTGCGGCCTATGCGCTGGCGCTGCCCATGCCCACCGATCCCGAGTCCGACCAGGCTGGCATCCTGTGGTCCACCCTGATGAACCAGCGCACCGTGGACGCGAACAAGCTGCGCGCGGACCTGCTGCCGCTTTGGGCCGATGGCAAGCTAAGTGGCCTGCCGGCGGCGCTGGTCGTCACACCGGCTGACATCGCGCCTGCGCAGACCCTGCTGGAGAATTGGATAGCCTGGCTGGATGATCTGGTCTTCGACGGCGCGGCGGACAACCCAAGCTGGCAGAAGAACCGCATGGAATATGCGTTTGCGCTTGCCGGCGGGAACGTGCAACTCAAGTCGGACGAATACACCGACGGCCACGTGGACTGGGAAGATTTTGTCGGCGCGGCGCTGCCGCAGAACGAGCAGGAACAATTCGCCACCCACCCGTTCTCCGTCGCCCAGCGCCATCCTTCGCCGGTGCGCTACCCGGGCATGCCGGCGGAGCGCTACTGGGAGTTCGAGGACGGCCAGGTGAATTTCGCCGGCATGGAAGCTGGCGTCACCGACCTGTTGCGCATGACGGTGACCGAATTTGCGCTGACCTTCGGCAACGACTGGTTTCTCACTCCGGTGCGCCTGCCGGTCGGCAGGCTGTACCGCGTGACCCAGTTTGCGATCACCGACACCTTCGGCATCACCGCACAGGCCGGTCCGGTCGCCCCGCTCGGCGGCGTGCCCTGGACCTTGTATGAACTGAGCGAGGAGGCGAATCTGCAAGGCCAGCTCACCCACACCCTGTACCTGCCGGACAGCCTCGACGGCGTGCAGGAAGGCGCGGTGCTGGAATACACC
>JBAWGM010000293.1:0-10213 GCA_049592895.1 Thiobacillaceae bacterium
GCATGTACATGAACTGGTTGACGGCGCCAATGAACCCCGCCAACGTGAATCTGATGATGGCGCCGATGAACCCCGCCCTCTATACCAACTGGGCGAACGCGGCGGTTAGTCCCCAGACCTACGGCACCTGGGGCAGCTTCCTGAATCCCAGCACCTACACCAATGCGACTCAGGGCTTTAATCCCTTTGCCTTCATGACCCCTGTTGCTCCTGTCCCCGCACCTGCCCAGTAATTATTGGCTTGACGGTGCGACGCCCCGGCCAGAAGGTCGGGGCGTTCTTATTTGTGGTGAACTGAGCGAAGCGCGCCAGCAGGGCGTGGAATTAGTGGTACCGCGCACTAGCTGAAATGAGTCAGACCCGCTTCAGTCAGGACGCTGTCCAGCCGCACATCCCAAGCTTCAGTCGGTAATGCAGGGGCCTGCTGGCAAGCATAGGCAATGCCGATCAATCGCGGCCGGCGCAGGTTGCGGCGGGCCTTCAGGTAAGCCAGGGTGGCGTCATAGTAACCGCCTCCCATCCCCAGGCGCATCCCCCGAAAGTCGAAGGCCACCAAGGGGATCAAGAGGACCTCGAGTTGGCGCGCGCCGATCTTCTGCTGGCTATGGGGTTCAACAATTCCATGCCGATTGCGGCTAAGGTGCTGATGCTTCTTCAGTTGGACGAAGTGCAAAGGCTTTGCCGGGCGTGGCGGCAGGATCGGCACAAATACCTGCTTGCGCATCCACAGGGCCTGATTGGCCAACGGCAGCACATCAAATTCCGAACCAAAGGGCAGATACACGCCCCAGCGCCGTCCCCTCAAGAACAATCCCGCGCTCAGCGCGTGGCGCAAAGCCTGTCGTTCGGCTTGATATCGAAAATGTGAAGACAGCGCGGCTCGCGCCGATCGGTAGCGCTGACGCAATTCACTTTTAGACGGGCCGCTCATCGGAATGGAATTCGGAAACTCCCCGCCTGTGCCGTGTCTGTCAGCGGATTCTTGAACCTGGGTTCAAGTCGGCTGCAACTAAAGGCGCTTTAGGCACACAAACTTGTTGCGCGCACACCCGCGCCGGATTGAGTCGCGGCCTTGCACGAATGCATTGGTTCAGAGAAATTGCGGACAAACTCGAACACCGCAGGGAGCATTAACAGTCTAGCAGGTAGAGAGTAAATTCGTTCAAAACAAGGGAGGCTGTTCGTCCAGCGCCCCATCCAGCAAATCCTTCATCTCGCCCAGCTTTTTCAGCCGGGCAGTCTGGTCCCCGCCGCCGCGGCTTAACAGTTCATGAGCAATGTTGAGGCCGGCCATCATGGCGATACGCTCGGTGCCGACTACTTTGCCGTTGTCGCGGATTTCCCTCATCTTGTTGTTAAGGTAGTTAAGCGCGGCCATCAAGGCGGGTTCTTCCTCGGGGGCGCACGGCACCTTGAAGCTGCGGCCCATGATGGTCACTTCAACGCTGCGTGGAATGGTCATCAGGCGTCCTCCGGCAGGTGACTGATGAGGCTGGACAAACGGGTCTTGGCAGCCTGCAGTTTGGCGTCGAGCTGCCTGAGGTGTTGTTGGTTCGCTGCCAGGTCCTGCCGCAGAGCGAGATTTTCCCGGCGCAGGTTATGGCACAAGGCCACCACCTTCCGGATGCGTTCTTCCAAGGCCGCCAATTGCGTATCCATGGCGGAACTATACCGAAATCAGTCTCCGGGCAAAATCTTTCATGTGCGGTAAGTGAAAACCCGATCGCTTGACGACAGGATCAACACCAGGTGGCGACGGACCGGCACGGCGCTCCGTGCGACGATGCGGCCTACCGCAGACATGCGCGCCCGGCGACGCGGCAAGGTTTCCCTTCGATCATGTTCACGCCAGTCCAGCCTTGTTCGGCGCACCCGCTCACAAGTGCGGGTCATCGATGCTGGCCAAACTGAATCTCCCGTATAATTCTTCGCCTCAGGTGCCGCGGCCCTGAAATTGTCCGCGGTTAAACGGGAAACAGGTGCAAGCCCTCATCCCAGCCCCTCTCCCAGAGGGGCGAAGCTGGCTTAATTCCTGTGCTGCCCCCGCAACGGTCAGCGCCAAACGGTTCATCACCCACGCCACTGGAATCATTCCGGGAAGGCGATGAACTTTACGCGCAAGCCCGGATACCGGCCCGAGACTACACGTTTGGCGTTGACCGAGCGCTGCTAGCCCATCAACCCGTCCGCGGGGAACCGGACGCAAGACCAGGAATATCCCATGCATCGCATCACCGCTATTGCGGTCGCTCTGGGGTTTGCGTTGCCCGCACGGGCGCAAGACCCCGTCATGCAGTTGGCAGATGAAATCCTCGTTACCGCGACGCGTTTCAATGAAGATGCCCGCGACCTGCCGGTCAATTCCACCGTCATCACGCGCGAGGAGATAGCACGCAGCCCGGCAACGACGCTGCCGGAAATTCTTGCCCAGCATGCGGGCATCGGAATGCGCGACCTGTTCGGCAACAACGCTTCCGACAGCACGATAGATTTGCGGGGATTTGGCGCCGCGGCCGGACAAAATACTCTGGTGCTGGTCGATGGGAGAATGCTGAACGACATCGATCTCTCAGGCGTGGTGTGGTCATCCATCCCGCTCTCCGCCATTGAACGCATCGAGATCATCCGAGGCGGGGCCAGTGTCCTGCATGGCGCGGGCGCAGTTGGCGGGTTAGTCAACATCATCACCCGCTCGCCATCGGACCGGCCGGACCAAGCCGAATTCGGGGAGCGTCTGGGCAGCTTTCACAGCAACGACTCGCAGGTGTCCGGCAACCTGAGCGGGGGAAATGCGGGCGTGACCCTGGCGGCCAATCGCTACCGCTCGGACGGCTGGCGTAAGAACAATGAAACCCGCCAGGACAGTTTCTACGGCAACGCGCGCTGGAAGTTCGATGATGGTGAAGTCAGCCTCAAGCTCGGCGCCGACACGCAAGACCAGCGCCTGCCTGGGGCGCGGCTGGTGCAGCCCAGCATAGGCATAAACGAACTCGCAATCGACCCGAAGGGAACCTCCACACCGCTTGACTGGGCGAGTCGAGATGGCTGGCAGGGGGGGCTTTCAGGGCAATTGCGCCTCCCTTTCGGCGAGCTTGTTCTGGATCTCGATTATCGTAACAAGGCGCAAGAGTCATATTACGATTTCGGCGGATTTCCAGATTATCGCAAGATCGGACTGGATATGTGGAGCTTCTCGCCGCGAATCAAAATGCCGCTTGAAACGGGGCAGTTGGAACATGAACTCATACTGGGGCTGGACCTGGGCCTGTGGAATTATGATCTGCGCACCTCGAACGCGCCGGCCGACATCGTCCGCCCCATCAACCGGGTAAAGGCCGACCAGCGCAATGCCGCGCTCTATGCCAGCGATCACCTGCACTTGGGCGAGGCCCTCAGTCTTATGGCGGGAGCGCGGCTGGAAAGCTTCCATTTCACAGCCGATGACCGTTACGACCCGGGCGCGCCTGGAGCCGCTTTTGGCTCCGGCGCGCTGGCGGGCGGGCAAAATGAACGCCAAACTGCCTGGGATCTAGGCTTGCGTTACCGGCTAACGCCTGAGCACGCGCTGTATGCGAAAGCCGGGCGCAGCTTCCGCTTCGCCACGGTGGATGAAATCTATGAGTTTTCCCCTACGTTTACGCATGCGTTCCAGTTTCTGAAACCCCAGACCGGGCAGGATGCCGAATTGGGCTGCGAGACCGGCGCGGGCAAACAAGGCGGGCGGGTGGCGCTATATTACGTTCGGGTTGAGGACGAGATTCATCTTGATCCCTATACGACCGGCATCGGTAACACCAATCTGCCGCCACTGCGCCGCTATGGCCTTGAACTGGAGGCCCACCGCAGCGTGGGTGCGCTGGACCTGGCCGCCACCTATACGCTCGCCTTTGCGCAATTCACCGCCGGCGTTTTCAACGGCGTCGACCTGCGGGGCAAGCAGGTGCCGCTGGTGCCGCGGAACAAGCTGACGTTGAACGGCAACTGGAAACTGAGCCCGCGCACGCGTTTGACCGGAAGCGTAGACTATGTGGGCAGGCAGTTCATGGACAACGATGAACCCAACAACCTGGGCGTTAGGATTCCTGCCTACACCGTGCTCGATGCCAAGCTGGAACACCGCATCGGCAAATGGAAGTTCGCCCTTGCGCTCAATAATCTTTTGGACGAGAAGTACTACACTTATGCTGTTCGCAGCCAATTCGTGGCTGATCGCTACGCCGCCTATCCGTTGCCTGGCCGACATGGGTGGGCAAGCGCGGAATACAGCTTCAAGTGACGCGTCAGGCTGCGACGGCATCCGGAATGGACTCTAAAGGAAAGGAAGTCTTTATGCTGACGATCAGACATCGCTTGCTTATCCTGCTTGGATTGGCTCTCACTATGGCCGCCACGCGCTTGAGCCATTTCGGCAGCGCCAGCTTGTTGCCGGACGCCAGCCTGGCCGTGTTCCTCGTAGGCGGCCTTGCGCTGCAAAGCCTTTGGGGTTTCAGCGTGTTGATGGCGCTGGCGTTCGGTGTGGATGTGCTGTCCGCCAAGACCGCTGTGGAAGCCGGTTGGTGCCTGACTCCGGCTTACTGGGGCATGATCCCCACCTACGGGGTGTTGTGGCTGGCCGGCTACTGGCTGGGTGCGCAGGGGCGTCCTAATCTGCTGACGGCTGGTGGCGTATGCCTGGCGGCGGTGTGCGGCGCCTTCCTCATTTCCAATGCCTTCTGGTATGGCTTGTCTGATACGGTTGCGAATTTGAGCGCAATGGAATACGCGACTGCCGTGGCCAAATATTTCCCTTCCTATCTGGGCAGCGCCTTCCTCTATCTGGTTCCGCTCTGGCTGGGCTGGAAACTCACCCGCCGCCCATCGCTGGCCGCATGATGCCAGCGGGCTGTCATCAGCCCGTCATCCGCGTGTCTTAAAACAGAGCTTTCCAAGGCGGAGTCTCTCTTGCGCATTCTGATGCTTTCGGACGTGTATTTTCCCCGGGTCAACGGGGTGTCCACCTCCATCCAGATGCTGCGCCGCGCGCTCCATGTCTGTGGTGTGGAGACTGTGCTGGTGGCGCCGCGCTACAACGACGAAGCGGAAGAACCGGATCTGTGGCGGGTGCCCGGCGTGCGGGTGCCGCGCGACCCCGAGGACCGGCTGATGGGGCCGCGTGTCTTATGGGCTCGATTGAAACGAATTCAGCCCGGCGAATTCGACCTCATCCACATCCACACACCCTTCTTTGCTCACCTTGCCGGGGTTCGGTTGGCGGAGAAGCTGGGCATTCCGTGCGTAGAGACCTATCACACCCTGTTCGAGGAATACTTCTACCATTACCTGCCCTTCCTGCCGAAATCCTGGCTCAAGTCACTGGCACGCGTCATCTCGAAAAAGGAGTGCAACCGGGTGAGCGGGGTGGTGGCTCCGTCGACGCCCATGCTGCAAGCGCTGCGGGCCTATGGAGTGGAGGTGCCGATCACGGTGCTGCCCACTGGATTGGAGCGGGCGGATTTTTCAACTTGCGACGGCGGGGCATTTCGCCAGCGTATGGGCATTGCTCCCGAACGCTCCGTCATGCTGTATGTAGGCCGGGTCGCATTTGAGAAAAACCTGGACTTCCTGCTAGACATGATGGAACCGCTGCGCAGTCAACAGCCTGATGCCCTGCTATTGATCGCAGGGGAAGGGCCGGCCCGCAAGGCGTTGCAAAGGGAGGTCAATCGTCGCGGCCTGCAGGAACAGGTGCGCTTCATCGGCTATCTGGATCGGCGCCGGGAATTGCCGGATTGCTACTGCGCAGCCAATGTCTTTGTCTTTGCATCCCGCACCGAAACGCAGGGCTTGGTCTTGCTCGAGGCCATGCTACTGGGAATTCCCGTCGTGGCCCTGGCGGAGATGGGCACTCGCGACGTGCTGCAGGAAGGGGAAGGCTGCCGCATCGCGCCCGATGATCCGGCCGGCTTTGCCGCCGCGGTGGCGGCTGTGCTGGACGATCCGGCCGCGGCCCAGGTACTTGGGGAACGGGGCCGCGCCTATGCGGCCCGCTGGACAGCGGAAGTCATGGCGGGCCGGATGGTTCAGCTCTACCAGTCCATGATGCAGCCTGGACACGGACACGCCGCCACGACTGTGCCAGGAGTTGAGACTTGCGGCAACTGAACTGAGACCGGAATGGACCCAGCATTGAACTTGGCTGGGTGCGCATCAATAATAGTCAGGTGAATTCAGATCTCTGTGACTACATCGGCCGTTTTGCCCCCTCCCCCACTGGACCCTTGCATTTCGGATCGCTCGTTGCGGCCGTCGGCAGCTATCTGGACGCCCGCGCCCAACAAGGCCAATGGCTGGTTCGCATGGAAGACGTCGACGAACCCCGCTGCAGCCAGGTTCATGCCGATACCATCCTGCGCGCCCTGGAAGCTTTTGGCCTCAAGTGGGATGGCGAAGTTATCTACCAGAGCCCGCGCGCGCCGCACTATCAGGCCGCGCTGGATCGTCTCATTGGAGCCGGCCATGCGTATCCCTGCGCCTGCACGCGCAGGGAGATCGCCGACTCCTCGCTCAAGGGCATAGAAGGCCCGGTCTATCCGGGTACCTGCCGCGCGGGCTTGAACGGCCGCCCAGCCCGCGCTTGGCGGGTCCGGGTGGACGACGCGACTTTGTGCTTCGCAGATCGCCTTCAGGGGCGCCGTTGCCAGCAACTGGCATCCGATATCGGCGACTTTGTCATCAGGCGGGCCGATGGCTATTTCGCTTATCAGCTCGCCGTCGTGGTGGATGATGCCGAACAGGGCGTCACTCATGTCGTGCGTGGCGCAGACCTGCTTGGCTCCACGCCGCGGCAGATCCATTTGCAAACACTGCTGGGCTACCCCACCCCGAATTATCTTCACCTGCCCGTGGTCTTGAACCAGGCCGGGCAGAAACTCAGCAAGCAGACTCAGGCGCCGTCGCTAGAGGTGAGAAATGCCGGCCGCGATCTAGTCGCCGCACTGGGATTTCTGGGGCTGCATCCGCCACTCGATCTGCAATCCGACTCGGCGGTGGAAATTCTGCAATGGGCGATCGAGCAATGGCAAAGAAACCTTTCGATTTCCTCCGCGTGTCCCGCGCCCACCGTGTGATAAATATTCGTTCCTGAAGGACACAACCATGGCCCAACTCCCTAATGCTGTCGAGCAGGTGTTGCGCCTGCACGCGGTGTTCATACACAGTGTGGTAAGCGCGCTGCGCGACCGCAGTCAGTTGCCGCAATTGCAGGAGCATTTGAAAGCGGCCGAAGACGCAGGCTGGGGTCGACTGGTGGCCGCAATCCGGCAGATCGCGGATGGCAGGCGCGGGGACGATATCAAGCTGGGGCTGGATGAAGAAGACAGCATCCTGGTGGACGCGATCCTGCGCGGCTTGGACAACTCCGCCACCCTGCCCTCGCTGGAACCGCCGGATGGCACTGCCGCTGCGCCAGGCCTGGCGGCGATGATATACGCCGCGGGTACGGGCGACGTAAAGGCCTTTGCCATTCTGGCCGATATGGCGGAGCAGATGATGAAAGCGGGTGGCGATATGGCCCGCTTGGGCGGCCATATGCGGCGTCTGGTGGATGGAGAACGCGATGCGAACAAGTTGATGCAAGGCATGGGGCCACTGGGCCGGGAACTGGTGCTAAACCTGCTGGACGAGCTGGCCAGGCTGCGTCCGCATTAGCATGGCCAAGCGCAAGCTTCAATCCTTTGCAAGTTGCTCCAGCTCGATGCGCTCCATCAGGTAACACAGGCAATCCTGTCGAATGATGCGTTCATCCCGGGTAAGCATGGCGGGCATGATAGGCCGGCGGGTGAGCAACTGGCCATTTCTCACTTCAAAGTAGCGTTCGGCAAGCTGCTTCCCATTATTGTCAGTCACGCTCAACGGCACCTTCGGCCCGAGGGAAAAACGTCCCAGCGGGGTACCGGCGGGTAATTCGCGAAAATTGAAATGGTCAATGTCAGCGATCAGAGACAACCCGATTTCGCCTTTGCCGAAGCTGAATTCCATGGACTCTGGCAGCTTGACAGTCGCCAAGGTGTGCAACAGGTCCACGTCCCCGCGCGGGACCGGATGGGCGGGAAACCCGGACAGATGCAGTGTGGCTTCGACAAAACCGGCAGCGTGTTCCACGCCGCTGAGCATGCCCGGCTTGCCGCATTCCACGGTCACCGCGGGACACAGCGAGGCAAACGCCGCCGATTGCACCCCGGCGGGCTGGGTGAAATACACCACGGTGCGGGAGAACAGCAAGGCCAGGTGCACAAAGCGATGTTCCAACCGGTTGATGCAGGCGTAGTGCGGGTTGAGACCTGTGTTGTTGTGCAGGTCGATGCTGGCAAATAGCGCGCGCGCCGCCATGCGATCGACCACTTCCTGCATCAGACGGTGTTCATCGCCGGGGACGCCCGCTGCCCCGGGCCAGACGCGGTTATAGTCCGCCTGCGAGTCGAGGCGGCGTTGGCCGTAGCGGGCCGCTTCGACGTTTCCGACAAACAGGGACAACGCTCGCGGCAAGGGCTGGTCCGTGTACTTGTGCAGCAGGGACTGAATCGCAAGCAGGCCGGAATCCTCATTGCCGTGCAGCAGGATCGACACGAAAAGCGGTTCGGACCGGCGGCCGCGCAAGTGAATCAGCGTGGGTCCGGGCAGGATGCGGTACAGCTCGGTGGCCCGGACTTGCAGAAATCCTTCCGGCAGATGATCAAGTTCGGTCAGCAACTCAAATATCCCATTCATGCACGGGCATCCCGCCGCGCTGCCGTTCCAGATAGGCGACTACCAGGTGCAGGCTGTCGGCCTGGTGCCGCCTGCAGTAGGCGCGCTGCCAGGCCGCGCCAGTCTGACCGGAGGTGATGCGCGCTTGCAGAATGTCGAGCGCGGTGTCGATGTCATTTTGATCCAATGTCAGCGTCTTCAATCCCTGTCGGGCCATGGGCAGTATTTCCTCCAGTAGCAGGGTGCGAGCCTGGAATTGGCCACCGCCCAGCCAATGCAATTCCGCCTCCAGGCCGCAGTTCGCGGCGGCGTAGAAATTCG
This sequence comes from Thiobacillaceae bacterium, assembly GCA_049592895.1. Classification (GTDB taxonomy): domain Bacteria; phylum Pseudomonadota; class Gammaproteobacteria; order Burkholderiales; family Thiobacillaceae; genus DASQBT01. Next base: position 9,046 of record JBAWGM010000293.1, read on the forward strand.
CCCTTGCGTGTTCGAAAGGGAAATCCTCTTCCGGAGCATCGCTAAGCCCGGCCAGAAAGCGCACGAGACCAAAATACAAAGCGGCATTGGCAAGCATGTCCGCAATCGAGGGCCCGGAAGGCAGGACACGCTGCTCGATGCGCAAGTGCGGCGTGCCATCCGGATCAAAGCCGATCAGCGGACGCACCCAACGCCAAATTGTGCCGTTGTGCAGGCGCAGATGGGCGAATCGCTCTGCAGGTGTATCCATCAGCAGGGGCAAGAGCACCGGATGGCGGTTCAGGTTGTCGGCGAAGCATTCAAACAGGGTTTCGCGCGCATAGCCGCAACCGAAGTCCACCCGGCGGGCCGAGGCATCCGTGCCCTCGCGGCCGTCTACCGCTTGTTCAAACAACGGAATGCGGGTTTCGTCCCATAAATCATGATCGAACAAATAAGGAGAATTGACCGCGCCGGCCAGCAACGGTCCGGCGGCAATCAAGGACGCATTGAAATAGCGAACGGCTTCCGCCTGGGGAACTTGAAGGTGCAACTGGAAGGAAGTGGCGGCGGCCTCCAACATCACATCCGGATGCACCAGGTCCAGGCGCTGGCGGCCATCGATTCGGATGTGCAGCGGGCGGCCCGCCCGCCGCGTGAGCATCTGCTCGTTGAGCGCCCGATAACGCCTGAGATCGGCCATGTTGGTTAGGCACAAGTCCCGCTGGCGAATGCTGGGCAGGATGCCGATCATCATCAACATGCTGTCCATCGCGTGCGCAACTTCCTGGCACTGGTTCCAGGTGCCCTGGAGTTCGCTGCGCATGTCCGACAGCGCTGTTCCCCGCAAGGGCTGTGGCACGCCATTGAGTTCCACGTTGAAGCAGGACAATTCCGGCCCTACCAGCGGATTGTTCAGGCGCGCCAAGTAGGCTTGGTTGATGGGAGCCGGGAAGTAGTTGTGATCCAGCAGCCAGCACTCGAGTTCATAGCCTCCTACCTCGCTACGGGAGGAAAAGCGACCCGCCTCCAGCCAGGCGTTGAGCAGGTCAATCTCCTGCCGCAAGCGCCGGTCATACTCGACGTAGTCCTCACCGGCAAACAGGGTCTGGCTGATTTCCTGTCCCATGGGCGTTCAGTCCGTTTCGGCGGCCGCTACTCCTGCTTGGTAGGTGATGTAGATATAGAT
>JBAWGM010000294.1:0-16057 GCA_049592895.1 Thiobacillaceae bacterium
GCTCCGATCCTCCCTCTGCACCGTGAAAGCTCTTGCGGGCGATGCCGCTGTTGTCATCGATGGCCTGAACATGGATGTTGCTGCGTTCGGTCAGGCTCATGGCCGAACAGACCCGCGAAGCGGGGGACAGGGCGGAAGGTTCATGCAGGACTCATTCCGGGGATTGCCAAATGTCTATGGGAGACAAGACCATTTTTCATCCTAATCAACATATCAACGGATTGTCCAACAGTGCTTTGATCGGCGCGCCCGAACAGCCACTGCCCTGAAGACGCGCCGCTTCATGTCTGGCGGCGGCTGCGGTCTGCCCACACCGCGGCTTCCACGCGCGAACGCAGATTCAGCTTCTTGAGCAGATGTTTGACATGAACCTTGACCGTGCCCTCGGCAATATTCAGTTCCCGTGCGATCAGTTTGTTGCTCTTGCCGTCCACGATGTGCTCCAGGATCCTGCTTTCCTGGTCCGTCAGTCCGGCTTCTTCCACGTTTTTCGCGCGGGGTTTGTCGCGTAGAGAGGAGGCCAGCAACTGGGTCAGCCGGTCGGTGATCGCAATCCTGCCGCGCGCCGCGTCGCTCAGGTGCGCCATCAGGTCCTCGGGTTCCATGTCCTTCAGCAGATACCCGTCAGCGCCTGCCTGCAGCGCCGCCACCAGATCTTCCGCGTGGTCCGACACAGTCAGCATGATGACCCGCGAATCCAGCCCGCCATCCTTGATCGCCTTCAGGACTTCCACCCCGTTCATGTCTTTCATGTTCAAGTCGAGCAGGATCATGTCAGGATTGAGGGCGCGGGCCAGATTTATTCCTTCACCGCCGCTCGATGCCTCGCCGACAAAATTGAATTCGGGGGCTGCCTGAATGAGCTGGATGACGCCCTTGCGAAACAGGGGGTGATCGTCAACCACGAGTATGGTCTGAATGTCTTGTTCTGGAGTCATGTCGCGAGTGGAGAGTGGGAAGGAATGGAACGCTGATTCCCCGGCATGAAATGCAGGGTGACGCGGGTGCCCGAGGTGGCAGGTTGCTCCACCGCCACTGTGCCGCCCAGGTTCTTCGCCCGCTCTTCCATGATGGTCATGCCGTAATGATGGATCCCCGCGGACTTACGGATGCCGACGCCGTCGTCCTCGATAATGGCACAAACCGAGCCATCGCTGCCACATTCCACGCTTACCCGCGCATGCCTGGCCTTGGCATGGTTGAGCACATTGGACAGGGCCTCGCGCACAATTTGCAGGGTGTGGATTTCCTCGTTGGCGGACAGTGAACAGCCCGCCAGATGCGCCTCCAGCGCAATCGGAAGACCGCCCCGGCTGGAAAATTCGGCCACCGTGGTTTGCAGTGCGGTGGCCAGGCCTTCGCCTTCGATGCGCAGGCGGAAGGTGCTGAGCAGTTCCCTGAGCTGACGATAGGCGCTGTTAAGTCCTTCACGCAATTCGCCCAGGACCTGGGAAGCTTCATCCCCGCTGCGTTGCAGATCCACCAGTGGCTTCAAGCGGCTGACCTGAATCTTCATGTAGGCCAGCGACTGCGCCAGGGAGTCATGCAGTTCGCGCGCGAGGGCCGCGCGCTCTTCCAGCAGAGACAAGCGCCGGCTTTGCTCGCTGCGCCGGGCGGTGCCAATGGCAATGCCGATATGGCGCGACAGCGCTTCCAGCAACTGGGTCTGCCAGGTTTCCAGCTTCTTCCCGCGTGGCATCTCCAGTTGCAGTACCCCATAGCTGGTCTCGGTATCTTTGAGCGGCAGCGACAGCACTTGGCGGCCATCCCGAAGCGCATGCACTGCCAGGGACTTATTGGCCAGGCATTCGGCGCAGCTCAGCAGCCCGCACATGTCAATGTCGCCGCGGGCGGAGTCGAGCGTGGATGCGATCACCCTGGCGCGCTCATCGCCTGCTTCCACCAGGCACGCCTGTCCGTGGCCCACGCCGAGGACGTTTTCCAGATCCTTGAGCAAAATGGCATAGGTATCGGAGGCCACCGGGCCGTTGTATAGCCGCGCGATGGAATGATAGAGCAATTCCAGCGAGCGGTTGGCGACGATGAGTTCGGCAGTCTTCTCTTCTACCCGCGCTTCCAGGTTCTGATACAGCTTGGAGAGGTCTTCCGCCATTAGATTGAAGGCTAGGCCCAGCCGTCCGATTTCGTCTTCTCCGGTCACGTTGGTGCGCATGGCGAGATTGCCCTGGCGAAACTGGTCGGTCAGCCCAAGCAGGCCGCGCAGGGGGTGGACAAGGATGTTGTTGACCAGATAAATGGAGAGGGCTACCAGGAGAATGGTGCCGATGACCGCTACCCCCAGGATAACGCGCATCACGAGGATTTTCGCTTCGGCGGCGTCTTCGATCTGTTTGACCAGATTATTGATGCGGGCGACGAATTCCGGGATTTCGTCCAGCACTGTCGCATCTGTGATCGTCGCGTGCGACGTGACCGGCAGTTTGACCAGGCCGGGCCTGATCTGCGTGCGCCAGCTTGTTTCCACTTGCCGGTAAGTCTGCCACAGCGGGGTGGTCTCATCGTCCGGCAGGACCGACAGGATGGAACTGGACTTCAAATCGCTGTTAAACCGGGCGATGGCCTTTTGCAGGTTTTCGGAGGATTCGGATTTTCCTTCCTGCAGGATACGTTGATAGATGGAAGCCATGCGCCAGCTTTGCATCCGCAGGCTGCCTGCCACGTTAATGGCTTTGCCGCTGCCCTGGGTGGTTTCCGCCACCAGCCACGAGGTGGACATGCTGACCACCGCCAGTAGGGTGATGGCGGCAATCATGCCGCCCAGCCGCAACAGCAGGGAGTTCTGCAGTCTCTTCCATTCAAAACGGCTCACACGATTTCCCCAGGCAAAGAAAGCAGAGCTTTCCACCCTTCAAGCGTAATACATCCTTTCTCCAGCCTGCGGGTAAAAGGGTGTACCTCTTCCTCGCGAACGGCCCAAAGCCAGGCGGGTACGCTCAAAAAAACATAATACAAAACAACATGTTTTCAAATACCACTCATACCACCAACGTGGTATCCAGCCTGCTTTCCGCGTCCCGCGACCCTCTGGAAACAGTCTGTTCAACAGCGTAAAAAGCATACTGTAATCTCTTTTTATCCCATTCGATCTGGTTACGGAGTGGATGATGGCAACGCAGCAATACAAGGCATGGTCGGTCGTCATCATGAGCACGCTGTCGTTCACGGTATGTTTCATGATCTGGATGATGTTCGCCGTCATCGGCGTTCCGATCAAACAACAACTGGGTTTGAACGAAACCGAGTTCGGCATCCTGATTGCGACGCCGGTTTTGACCGGATCCCTGGCTCGTGTCCCACTGGGGATGTGGACGGATAAATTCGGAGGGCGCGTCGTGTTCTTCATTCTGATGCTTTCCACCGTCATCCCGATCTGGATGATCTCGCAGGCGACTCAATTCTGGCATTTTCTGCTGACCGGGCTGTTCGTCGGTGTGGCAGGTGGTTCGTTCACCGTTGGCATTGCCTATTGTGCGCGCTGGTTTCCCAAGAAACGGCAGGGGACGGCGATGGGCATCTTTGGCGCCGGGAACACCGGGGCCGCGCTCACCAAGCTTCTGGCACCCATCATCGTGGTGGGGTACGGCTGGACGATGGTCCCCAAGGTCTATGCAGTGTTGATGCTGGTGACAGCCATTGTGTTCTGGTTCTTCACCTACAGTGAGCCTGGGCACAAGGTGGGCAGATCCGTAACCATCCGTGAACAGCTTGCCGCGTTCAAGGACCCGAAGGTATGGCGCTACAGCCAGTACTACTCCATCGTGTTCGGCGGCTACGTCGCGCTGGCTTTGTGGATGACCAAGTACTACATCAGCGAATACGGCTTTGACCTAAGGACTGCCGCGTTGCTTGCTGCCGCCTTCAGCATCCCGGGCGGGCTGCTGCGGGCAGTGGGGGGCTATTTCTCCGACAAGTTCGGCGCGCATACCATGACATGGTGGGTGCTGTGGATTTCACTGGTATGCCTGTTCTTCCTTTCCTACCCTCAGAGCGACATCACAATCCTCACGGTCAAAGGCCCGTTAACGCTGCATTTCGGCCTGAATGCGACGGTGTTCACCATCATCATGTTCGCCCTGGGCATCGTCTTTGCGCTCGGCAAGGCCTCGGTCTTCAAGTACATCTCTGATGATTACCCTCACAACATCGGCGTGATTTCCGGGGTGGTGGGGCTGGCCGGCGGCTTGGGCGGGTTCCTGATGCCGATCATGTTTGGCGCGCTGGTAGATCTGACCGGCATCCGCTCCTCCGCGTTCATGTTGATGTTCGGCATTGTGTGGGTCTCCTTGATGTGGATGTACTGGACGGAAGTGCGCCCGATGGATGCAGCCCGGGAACTGAAGCGGGCGCAGATTGCGGACGTGATGGAGTAACGAGCGGGCCTGGCAAGACATGGCTCAGGTGGTCAATTTTACGAGGGATACAACGATGTCTATCAACGTCGAGGAATGGAACCCGGAGGATGCCGCGTTCTGGGAATCCACCGGCAAGCGGATCGCCTACCGCAACCTCTGGATTTCTGTGCCCAGTCTGCTGTGCGGTTTCGCCGTCTGGATGATGTGGGGAATCATTGCCGTGCAGATGCTAAACCTGGGTTTTCCGTTTACCCAGGGTCAACTGTTTACGCTCACCGCGATTTCCGGCCTGGCCGGGGCGACGATGCGGATCCCCTCTTCGTTCTTCATCCGCCTGGCAGGTGGGCGTAATGTCATCTTCCTCACCACCGCCATGTTGTTGGCTCCGGCCATCGGTACGGGCATCGTTCTGCAACACAAGGACTGGCCGCTGTGGGCATTCCAGCTCATGGCCTTATGGTCCGGCGTCGGCGGCGGCAATTTTGCCAGCTCCATGAGCAACATCAGCACCTTCTTCCCCAAACGCCTGCAAGGCACGGCGCTGGGCATCAATGCCGGTCTGGGCAACTTCGGCGTCACCTCGATGCAGATCATCATCCCGCTGGTGATGACGGTCGGGATATTCGGCGCGCTCGGCGGCGATTCGATGACCCTGGTCAAGGACAGCGGCTGGATTCTCGGCAAGATCCACGCGGGCACGCCCACCTTCATCCAGAATGCAGGCTTCGCCTGGATTCTTTCGCTGGTACCGCTCTCGATCATTGCCTGGTTCGGGATGAACAATCTGAAGCCGGTTTCGCCCGATATCGGCGGGACCCTGATGGCCTTCATCAAGGTCACCTGGCTCTATACCCTGGCTTTCGTTCCCGCCGGCGTCGGTCTTTACCTCTATCTGCCGGCACCGACCGGGCTGGGGTTGCTCAACATGTGGCTGGCGATGCCGCTTATCATCGCCAGCACGCTGCTGATCCTGAAGCTGGCTGCGTTCGGCCCGATGAAGGAAAACATCGGCAAGCAGTTCGCCATCTTCAACAACAAGCACACCTGGTCGATGACCGCGCTTTACCTCGTCACCTTCGGCTCCTTCATCGGCTTTTCCATGGCGCTGCCGCTGTCCATTACGGTCATCTTCGGCGACAGCCACATCCTCGACGCCGCGACCGGGGTCTGGAAACACATCAAAAACCCGCATGCACCTTCCGCCCTCACCTATGCATGGATCGGGCCCTTCGTCGGTGCATTGATCCGCCCCGTAGGCGGCTGGATTGCTGACAAGGTTGGGGGGTCCATCGTTACCCAGATCATTTCCGTGGTGATGGTGGCGGCTTCGGCCTATGCCGGCTATCTGATGATGCAGGCCTACCACTCGGCCACGCCGGAGATCTATTTCTCCCCGTTCCTGATCACATTCGTGGTGTTGTTTGCTGCCACCGGTATTGGCAATGGCTCCACTTTCCGCACCGTTGGGGTGATCTTCGACCGCGTGCAGGCCGGCCCGGTGCTGGGCTGGACTTCGGCGGTGGCAGCTTACGGTTCATTCATCGCTCCGGAGGTGATCAAGGGCCAGATCAAGGCCGGCACCCCGGAATACGCCATGTACGGCTTCGCCATGTTTTACGCCGTATGCCTGGTACTGAACTGGTGGTTTTACCTGCGCAAGGGTTCCCAGATTCGGAATCCGTAGGGATCAGGAAACGTAGCACCTTTGAATCGGTGCGCATAGCGCACCCTACAGGAGCAAACAATGAGTCACTTCCTCGACCGACTGACCTTCTTCAAGAAGAACATCGCCGAGTTCTCCGACGGCCACGGTGTGGTCAGCAACGAGGACCGCAGCTGGGAGAACGGTTACCGCAGCCGCTGGCAGTCCGACAAAGTGGTGCGCTCGACCCACGGCGTGAACTGCACTGGCTCGTGCAGTTGGAAGATCTTCGTCAAGAACGGGCTCATCACCTGGGAAATCCAGCAGACCGATTACCCGCGCACCCGCCCCGATCTGCCCAACCACGAGCCGCGCGGTTGCCCGCGCGGGGCATCTTATTCCTGGTATGTGTATTCGGCCCAGCGGGTGAAATATCCGCTGATCCGCGGGCGGCTGATGGAAATGTGGCGCGAGGCGCGCAAGACCCTGGATCCGGTCGAGGCCTGGAAATCCATCAGCCAGGACCCGGTCAAGGCCAAGCGCTACAAGTCGATTCGCGGCCTGGGCGGCTTCGTGCGCGCCAACTGGGACGAGGTCACCGAGATGATCGCGGCGGCCAATGTCTTCACCATCAAGGAATTTGGCCCGGACCGCATCTATGGCTTCTCGCCGATTCCGGCCATGTCCATGGTGAGTTATGCCGCAGGCTCGCGTTATCTCTCCCTCATCGGTGCGGCCTGCGGCTCTTTTTATGACTGGTACTGCGACCTGCCTCCGTCCAGCCCTCAGGTGTGGGGCGAGCAGACCGACGTGCCCGAATCCGCCGACTGGTACAACTCCACCTATCTGATGGTGTGGGGTTCCAACGTGCCGCAGACCCGCACCCCCGACGCGCATTTCTACACCGAGGTGAGATACAAGGGCACCAAGACCGTGGCCGTGTCCTCCGACTTTGGCGAGATGGTCAAGTTCGGCGACATCTGGCTGGCGCCCAAACAGGGCACCGATGCGGCCCTCGCGCTGGCCATGGGCCACGTGATCCTCAGCGAGTTCCACAACAAGGGCAAGAGCGAATACTTCGACAACTACTGCCGCCAGTACAACGACATGCCCATGCTGGTGATGTTAAAGGAACATGAAGGCAAGCTTATTGCCGACCGTTATCTGCGCGCGTCCGACCTGGCCGGCAACCTGGGCCAGGACAACAACCCGGAATGGAAGACGGTGGTGATGGACGAGAACACCGGCTATCTGGTGGCGCCCAACGGCAGCGCCGGATTCCGCTGGGGCCAGTCCGGCGCATGGAATCTGGAAATGCGCGACGGCTTTTCGGGCAAGGATGTGAGGCCGCAACTGAGCCTCTTGGGCAGCCACGACGAAGTGACTGAAGTCGCGTTCCCCTATTTTGGCGGGATCGATCACAACGACCTCATGGCGCGCAACGTGCCGGTCAAGCGCATCAGCCTCGCGGACCGCGAAGTGCTGATCGCCACGGTCTATGACCTGACGCTTGCCAATTACGGCGTCGATCGCGGTCTCGGTGGTCCCAATCTGGCCGCCGGCTATGACGACGATGTGCCGTATACCCCCGCCTGGGCCGAGAAACATTGCGGCGTGCCGCGCGCCGACATCATCACCGTGGCGCGTGAATTCGCCGACAACGCCGACAAGACCCACGGCAAATCCATGGTCATCCTCGGCGCGGCGCTCAATCACTGGTACCACAACGACATGATCTACCGCGGCATCATGAACATGCTGATGATGTGCGGCTGCATCGGCCAGTCGGGCGGCGGCTGGGCGCATTACGTGGGACAGGAGAAGCTGCGCCCGCAGACCGGCTGGACGCCACTGGCCTTCGCGCTCGACTGGCACCGTCCGCCGCGCCACATGAATTCGACCTCCTTCTTCTATGCCCATACCAGCCAGTGGCGCCACGAGAAACTCGCCGCCGCCGACATCCTCTCGCCCACTGCGGACAAGAGCAATGGCGACTACCGCCTGATCGACTTCAACGTGCGCGCCGAGCGCATGGGCTGGCTGCCGTCCTGCCCGCAACTGGAGACCAATCCGCTGGAAATTACCAGGGCGGCAGAAGCGGTGGGCATGGACCCGGTGAAGTATGCGGTGGAACAGATGAAGTCGGGCGCGCTGAAAATGTCCTGCGAGGACCCGGACAATCCGAAGAATTTCCCGCGCAATCTGTTTGTCTGGCGCTCCAACCTGCTGGGCTCCTCGGGCAAGGGGCACGAGTATTTCCTCAAGTATCTGCTTGGCACGCAGAACGCGGTCCTGGGGCCGGACCTGGGCGAACTCGGCGAAGCCAAGCCGAAGGAAGTCGTGTGGCACGACAAGGGCGCGGAGGGCAAGCTCGACCTGCTGGTGACGCTCGATTTCCGCATGTCCACGACGTGTCTCTATTCGGACATCGTGCTGCCCTCGGCGACCTGGTACGAGAAGGACGATCTCAATACCTCCGACATGCACCCCTTCATTCATCCCTTGAGTGAAGCCGTCCAGCCGCTGTGGGAATCGAAGTCCGACTGGGAAATCTACAAGACCATCGCGAAGAAGTTCTCCGAACTGGCCGCTACGCATCTCGGCACCCAGAAAGATCTGGTGCTGACCCCGCTCCTGCATGACACGCCTTCCGAGCTGGGCCAGTCCATGTCGGTGCGCGACTGGAAGAAGGGCGAGGTCGATGCCTTGCCGGGCAAGACCATGCCCAGCATGACGGTGGTGACGCGCGATTACGGCGACACCTACAAGAAATTTACCGCGCTGGGCCCGCTGATGACCAAGATCGGCAACGGCGGCAAAGGCATCACCTGGAACACCGAGTCCGAGGTCAAACAGCTTGGCGAACTGAATTACACCGTGAGCGAGGAAGGCATCAGCAAGGGACTGCCGAAAATCGAATCGGCGATCGACGCCTGTGAAGTCATCCTCATGCTGGCGCCCGAGACCAACGGCCAGGTGGCAGTCAAGGCCTGGGAGGCCTTGTCCAAGATCACCGGCCGCGACCATGTGCATCTGGCTATCCCGCGCGAAGACGACAAGATCCGCTTTCGCGACATCGTGGCGCAGCCGCGCAAGATCATCTCCTCGCCGACCTGGTCGGGGCTGGAGTCGGAGCATGTCTCCTACAACGCCTGCTATACCAATGTGCATGAACTGATCCCCTGGCGCACACTGACCGGCCGTCAGCAGTTCTACCAGGACCACAAGTGGATGCTGGATTTCGGCGAAGGTCTGTGCGTGTACAAGCCGCCGATCGACACCAAGACCATCGCGCCGATGCTGGGCAAGAAACCCAACGGGCATCACGAACTGGTGCTCAACTGGATCACGCCGCACCAGAAGTGGGGCATCCACAGCACTTATACCGACAACCTGCGCATGCTCACCCTCTCGCGCGGCGGTCCGCATGTCTGGGTATCGGAGGTGGAAGCCAAGGAGGCCGGGCTGATCGACAACGATTGGGTCGAAGTCTTCAACGTCAATGGCACGCTGACCGCGCGGGTGGTAGTCAGCCAACGCGTGCCGCGCGGCATGTGCCTGATGTATCACGCCCAGGAAAAAATCGTCAACGTGCCGGGCGCCGAGGTGAGCGGTTTCCGCGGAGGCATTCACAACTCGGTGACTCGCACCGTGACCAAGCCCACCCACATGATCGGCGGCTATGTGCAGCAGGCCTACGGCTTCAACTACTACGGCACGGTGGGTTCCAACCGCGACGAGTACGTGATCGTGCGCAAGATGAAGAAGGTGGACTGGATGGAAGGTCCGCTGAATGAAAACGGACGGGCGTCCGAAGCAAGGAGCAAATCATGAAAGTGCGCGCGCAGATTGCAATGGTGCTGAACCTGGACAAGTGCATCGGCTGCCATACCTGTTCGGTTACCTGCAAGAACGTGTGGACCTCGCGCGAAGGCATGGAGTATGTCTGGTTCAACAACGTCGAGTCCAAGCCCGGCATCGGTTATCCCAAGCAGTGGGAAAACCAGGATATCTGGAATGGCGGCTGGAAACGCAAGCCCGACGGCAGCCTTGAGCCGCGCCAGGGTAGCAAGCTCAAGATCCTGGCGAACATCTTCGGCAACCCCAACCTGCCCGAGATCGACGACTATTACGAGCCCTTCACCTACGATTACGAGCACCTGCAGAAGGCGCCGCTTTCGCAGACTCCGCCCACTGCGCGCCCCATCTCCGCCATCACCGGCGAGAAGATGGACAAGATCCACTGGGGCCCCAACTGGGAAGACGACCTCGGCGGCGAGTTCTCCTCCAGAAGCCGCGACAAATGCTTCGACGAGGTGCAGAAGGAGATGTATTCCACCTTCGAGAACACCTTCCTCATGTATCTGCCCAGGCTGTGCGAGCATTGCCTGAACCCGACCTGTGTCGCGTCCTGTCCCTCCGGTTCAATCTACAAGCGCGAGGAAGACGGCATCGTGCTTGTCGATCAGGACAAGTGCCGCGGCTGGCGCATGTGCATCTCGGGCTGCCCGTACAAGAAGATTTATTACAACTGGAAGACCGGCAAGGCGGAGAAGTGCATCTTCTGCTATCCGCGCATCGAGGCCGGCCAGCCCACCGTGTGCTCCGAATCCTGCGTCGGGCGCATCCGCTATCTGGGCGTGATCCTGTATGACGCCGACCGGATTTCCGAAGCGGCAAGCACCGAGGACCCGAAGGAGCTCTACGAAGCCCAGCTCAAGGTTTTTCTCGATCCAGAGGATCCCAAGGTCATGGCCGCCGCGCGCGCAGAGGGCATTCCAGAAGCCTGGCTTGAGGCAGCCCAGCGCTCGCCGGTGTACAAGATGGCAATCGACTGGAAGATTGCCTTCCCGCTGCATCCGGAATACCGCACGCTTCCCATGGTGTGGTATGTGCCGCCGCTCTCGCCCATTCAGTCTGCGGCCGAGTCGGGCAAGATGGGGATGAACGGCATCATTCCGGATACCGGCTCGCTGCGCATTCCCATCAGGTACCTGGCCAATCTGCTCACCGGCGGCAAGGAGCAGCCGGTCATCACCGCGCTGGATCGCATGCTGGCGATGCGCGCCTACATGCGCGGCAAGTCGGTGGAAGGCGTGGGCAATATCGCGGCGCTGGAGCAGGCGGGGTTGTCCGTGGCCCAGGCCGAGGAAATGTACCGCTACATGGCGATCGCCAACTATGAGGACCGGTTCGTGATTCCCAGCACCCACCGAGAGGAGACCATCGACACCTTCGAGGAAAAATCGAGCTGCGGCTTCTCCTTCGGTAACGGCTGCTCGGACGGCGTTTCCAAGCCCAGCCTGTTCGGCAACCGCAAGAATGCCATCCCGGTCGACCTGTCGCAGTTGCGCAAGAAGATCGCGGGCTAACGATCATGACCACTTTCACTGACTTGGATCATGATCGCTTCCCTCACCCCAACCCTCTCCCGCAAGCGGGAGAGGGGGCAAACGATGCGCTTTGCGCACCCGAACCCATTGACGAGTGAATCAAATGAAAACCTACAAGGTGCTATCCCTGTTACTCAGTTATCCCGAAACCGGCTGGCTTGAGGCGCTGCCCGAAATGGAGGCCGCGCTTGACGGGGAGGCCGAATTCAACCGCAACGCTGCAAAGTCGGTGGCCCCATTGGTTGCGATGCTGCGCGAGCTGAGCCTAATTGAATTGCAGGAAATCTATGTCGCAACCTTCGATCGCAACCCGTCCCATTCGCTGCATCTGTTCGAGCATATCCATGGCGAGTCGCGCGAGCGCGGTTCGGCCATGGTGAATCTGCTCGAGGAGTACTGGGCGCACGGTTTCGACGCGAGCGCGTCCGAGCTGCCGGATTACCTGCCGCTGTTTCTCGAATTTCTCTCCCTGCTGCCCGCTGAAGAGGCAGCCGGCCTGCTGGGCGATGCGGTGCACGTGATCGCAGCGGTCGGGCGCAAGCTCGACAAGAATGGCAGCCACTACGCGACGGTATTTCGCATTCTGGAGAGCTTGTCGCCGGTCGCCGCGCAGGAATTGGCCGAGCCACCCGTGCGCGACATGGACGAGGCGATGGAAATGTTCGGTCCCACCCTCGACGGCATCGAGCCGCTGCTCAAGCCGGTGCCGCAGGTGGCAGTGGTGGCCATGCCCAAGTCGCTGCGCGCCAGCGCCGCGAGTGCTCCAATATCCCGATAAGCGGAGGATTTAAAAGTGTCCAACCTGCACAACTTTCTGTTCGGTCTTTACCCCTACATCGCGCTCAGCGTCTTTCTCCTCGGCAGCCTGATCCGCTTCGACCGTGAGCAGTATTCGTGGAAGAGCGACTCCAGCCAGTTGCTGCGGCGCGCCCAGTTGCGTCTTGGCAGCAATCTGTTCCACATCGGCATCCTGTTCCTGTTCTTCGGCCACATGGCTGGGCTGCTCACACCGCATTGGCTGTATGAGTCGTTCGGCCTGTCCACGCCCAATAAGCAGATGCTGGCCATCATTTCTGGTGGGCTCGCGGGTTTGCTGTGTTTTGCCGGGGTGGCCATCCTCCTGCATCGGCGCCTGAGGGAGCCGCGCATCCGCGCTACCAGCAAGCCGATGGACATCTTCATCATGCTGTGGATCCTGGCCACGCTGCTGCTGGGCCTGGTCAGCATCCTGTTTTCGCTGCAGCACCGCGAGGGCGGGGTGATGCTGCTGCTTGCGGGCTGGGCCCAGCACATCGTGACTTTTCGCGGCGGCGCAGCCGATTATCTGGTGGGTGTGCCGATTATCTACAAGGTCCACCTGTTGTTTGGCATGACCCTGTTCGTGCTGTTCCCGTTCTCGCGGCTGGTGCACGTGTGGAGCGGCTTTGCGTCAGTGAGCTATGCTACGCGTGCCTGGCAGATTGTTCGCCCGCGTGGATAAGGAAAAGAGGAGATCGCAATGACTCATGTTGTCATCATCGGCGCCGGGATTGCAGGCGTCCCGGCGGCCTATGCAATCAAGACACAGCTTGGCTCCAGTGAGAAGGTGACTGTCGTCTCCGACCAGGACTATTTTCACTTTGTGCCATCCAACCCCTGGGTGGCCATGGGCTGGCGCAACCGGGCTGACATCGCCTTTCCGATCGAACCCTATCTCAGGGAACGCGGCATCGATTTCGTCGCCAGCGCAGTGAAGCGCATCCAGCCAAGGGACAATCGGATCATCCTGGAAAACGGAGCGAGCCTGTCCTATGACTATCTGCTGATCGCTTCAGGCGTAGAGGGCGCCTTCGATGAGGTTCCCGGGCTCGCTGCCCACACTTATTCGGTGATCCACATCAATGAGGCGGAACGGGCCCATGCCGCCTACCGCGAATTCGTCAAGCATCCCGGACCCATCATGGTGGGCGCGGTGCAGGGCTCCAGCATCCTCGGGCCGGTCTATGAATATGCCTTTCTCGCCGATGCCGATCTGAAGCGCCGCAACATCCGGGGGCGGGTTACCATCACGCTGGTGACCCCCGAACCGTGGCCGGGCCATCTGGGGCTGGGGGCCGGAGCGGTGAGCCGCGACGTGATGGCGGCGGCCCTCGCCGATACCCAGATCAAGGTGATCTGCAACGCGCGCACCCTGCGAGTGGATGCAGACAGGATTCATGTCGCCGAACACAATGCGGACGGCAGCGAAAAGGAGATACATTCGCTGCCGTTTGCCTACTCGGTGTATTGGCCTGCTTTCCGGGGCGTTTCCGGCGTGCGGTCTGTTCCGGACCTGGTCAACGAGCGCGGCCTGGTCAGGGTGGATGAGTACCTGAGGAGTTATGTACAGCCAAACATCTTTGCGGTAGGCGTATGCGTGGCCCACTCGGTCGTGGATCGCACGCCGCTGCCGGTTGGGGCGCCGGATTCGGTGTATTCGATCCAGAAGGAAGTGGAGACGGCCGTCAACAACATTCTGGCAAGCATGCGGGGACAATCACTGGAAAGCAGTATTCCGCAGCGCGCCAAATGGCTTTCCGACATGGGGGATACCGGCGCCGCTTATTTGTCAGAACCGCAAGTGCCCCTACGCGACATCAACTGGATGCGCCAGGGCCGCTGGGTGCATCTGGCCAAGGTGGATTTCGAGAAGTACTTCGTCAACAAGGTTCGCCTCATGCCGACCGGGCAGGCACCTTCGGTCGGCTCGCGGATTGCCGGGGTGATGAGCCGGCTGCTGGCGGACAAGAAAGAAGGCGTGCTGGCGGTCACACCGGCGCCCTCTCAAGGCGGCACAAAACCGTTCGACCTTCCGTTGCCGCGTGATCCCAGTTTCGAGCTGCGGGCCCTGGCCAAGTCGCTGAGGCGCGAACCCGGCGAACTTGCGGCCGAGCTGCTGGCAGCGGCATTGATCGATGCCAAGTCCTATCTGAGCGAGGCTGCGGTGGATGACCTGGAGCTTGCGCGGCGTGAATTGCTGGTGGAAGAGTTGCCAGAACACCAGCCGGGTGTGGAGTTCCACGGCGGCGGGACCTGATGTGTTCGCGCCAAGCGTGGAGCACGGGGTCGCGGTTCGAAAACGGCTTGAACAAGGAGACAAGAGGACAAGAGGGGATATACAGGGCAACGATATTTGCTTTCCTCCTGTCCTCACGTCCTCTTTGTGTAGAGACCTGCATTTCGGAGATTCCAGCTTGATATGGCTTTGATCAGCATCGAGGATCCGCGCCGACGCGCGGCGCCGCCCAAGGGATTTTCCCTGTTTGCACTGGGCTTCCGGCCTTTCTTTCTCGGGGCGGGTGTGTCTGCAGTTCTGCTTATGGCGATGTGGCTTGTGCTGTTCCGAAACGGAGGGCAATTCGGCCTGATCCTTCCGCCCGTGCTGTGGCATGCGCACGAAATGATCTTCGGTTTCGCCGGCGCGGTGATTGCGGGGTTTCTGCTCACCGCAGTGCAGAACTGGACCCAGGTTCGCACCCTTCACGGCGTACCGCTGGGCATTCTGTTCGCGCTGTGGGTCGCGGCGCGCATCGCCCCCTTCGTCCATGGGGTGCCGAAGGAACTGACCGCGTTGCCGGACCTCCTGTTCTTTCCCGCAGTGATGATCGCCATCGCGCGCCCCATCATGCGCACCAGGCAGGTTCGCAATTATGGGTTTCCGCTCATGCTGGCCATGCTGACCGCGGCAAACGTGCTGGTGCAGGGCGAAATGCTTGGTTGCATGCACGGGACGGCGAGGCTGGGCAATACCCTGGCCGTATACATGATTGTGCTGATGATCGTGGTGATGGGCGGCCGGGTCATTCCCAGCTTCACCGATGCCAAGCTGCGCACTCAGGCGAGACGCTGGAAGGCGGTGGAATGGCTGGCCCCGGCGAGCACCGTGGCGGTGCTGGCCGCGGCGTTGGCCAATCCGCTCGCGCCGCTGACCGGCCTGGTGGCGGCGCTTGCTGCGGTCGTGCACGGCCTGCGCCTGTATGGCTGGCATACCCGCAAACTGTGGACGGTGCCGCTCTTGTGGGTCCTGCATCTGGGTTATGGCTGGATCGTGATTGGCTTCATTCTCGTGGCGCTGTCGACCCTGGGATGGCTTGCGCCTTCCCTCGCGGTGCATGCCTTTACCGCCGGCGCCATCGGCACCCTTACCCTGGGCATGATGGCGCGGGTTGCGCTTGGGCACACCGGCCGCATGCTTGAGCCGGCAAGAATCACGAGCCTGGCTTTTGTTCTGGTCAGCCTGGCGGCACTGGTTCGGGTGGCCGGGCCACTGGTCTTTCCCCAGGCTTATGGCTTGGCGATCGTGCTGAGCGGCCTGCTCTGGATGCTGGCTTTCGGAATCCTTGTCCTGGTTTACCTGCCTGTCCTGGTCAGGCCGCGGGTGGACGGTAAAGAGGGCTGACAGGCCGGATCGCTCCAGCCTTAACCGGCGCCCCAGCCTTGCTCTGGCATTTGTATATCATACTGTGATACTATTGTTCCATGTATTTGGCTGCGGTGTGGCCTGACTAGCTTGCCGGGCCGATCACGCGCATTTGGGCATTTTTCAGGAGAGCACATGATGGAATTGGCTATGGAATTACCGCGTACCGATGAGGAGGGTTACATCGTCGAACCGGGCGAATGGAATGAAG
>JBAWGM010000295.1:0-10161 GCA_049592895.1 Thiobacillaceae bacterium
GCATCCGTCGGGGTGTCATGGAGCGATTCCAGGGTGTCTTCGAGCACGCGGCGCTCCATTTCGCGCCGGCCGGCATCGTACTGCTCCTTGCTGATGGTGTTGTTCTTCAGGTCGGCATCCAGTTCCGCCAGTTGATCGCGGTAGATCAGAACATTGGCGCGAGCGCGCGAGGAATGCGCGTCATCCACGTGGCGTCGGGTAAGGGCGGGGAGGACGAAGGCTAAGGACAGTGCGATCATCACACCGGCCAGAATTAGAAAGCTGGTCATCGTTAAGGCTTATCCTCTGTTTCGTTCAAAAGGGAGCGGGACAGCGCCAGGTCGACGCTGTTTTGTTCGGGTTCGGCCAGCAGCTTCTGTCGGCGCCGCAGGTTCAGATAGAGTATTCCGAACCCCAGGGCCAGTAGCAGGAAAGGCCCCAGCCACAGCAGAAACGTGACCGGCTTGAATGGCGGCTGATACAGCACAAAGTCGCCATAGCGGTCCACCAGGTAAGTGCGGATTTCGGCGTCCGTCATTCCTTTCTGCATTTTTTCCCGGATTTCGTTGCGCAAATCAACGGCCAGGTCGGCGTTGGAATCCGCCAGGGTCTGATTCTGGCACACCAGGCAGCGCAGCTTGCTGGACAGATTCTTCATGCGCTGCTCCAGGGCCGGATCATTTGACGCGAGGGGCGCCTCCTTCGCGGTGGCGAAGCTCGACCAAAGCAGGGCAGCCAGCAGGACGAACACGAGGCGCTTCGCGACATTCAGTTTAACCATTGAGTTTCCTGATCAAGGGCAAGAGCTTTGACTCGAAGGCCTCGGGCGTCATCGGACCGATCTGCTTGTAGCGGATAACACCCTGTTTGTCGATGAGGAAAGTCTCGGGCACGCCGTAGACGCCATAGTCGATTCCGGCGCGGCCGTTGGCGTCGGAGATGACCAGGGAGTAAGGATTACCGGCACGACTCAACGTTTGCATCGCATCCGCTGCCTGATCCTTGTAATCCATGCCGTAAATCGGCACGACATTCTTGCGGGAAATTTCCATCAGATACGGATGCTCTTCCTGGCAGCCCGAGCACCAGGATGCCCACACGTTCAGCAGCCAGACCTTGCCGCGCATTTCCGCCGGCGAGAACGACTGCGCGGGATTGTCCAGCTGGTTCAGTCGGAAATCAGGCGCCGGCTTATCGATCAGGGGCGAGGGAACTTCGCGTGGATCCTTGGTCAGTCCGATTCCGAGAAAGACCAGCAGGCCGACGAAGATGGCCAGCGGGATGATGAAGCGTGCTTTCACGCTGCCTCCGCTACCGCTGGGCCACCTGAAATCGCTGCTGGGCTCTGCCTTTGCGCGAGGCGATAGCGCCGGTCGCTGACCGCGAAGAAGCCACCCAGGGCCATGATCATGCAGCCTCCCCATATCCAGTCCACGAACGGCTTGTAATAGACCCGCACAATCCATGCATCGCCGACGGGCTCGCCGAGCGACACGTACAGATCGCGGGTCAGGCCGGGGCTGATGGAGGCTTGGGTCATGGGCATCTGCTGGGAGAAATAGTTGCGTTTCTCCGGCGTCAGGACCGTGACCGGCTGACCGTTGCGGGTGACCTGTATGGTGCCGCGCAGCGCTGAGTAATTGGGGCCGGGCACCGGGACGACCCCGTCGAAACGAAATTGATAGCCGCCCACATGCGCGGTGTCACCGGTCTCCATGCGGACATCCTTTTCGACCTCATAGCCCTTCACCATGGTGACACCCACGACGAATACGGCGACTCCGCAATGCGCCAGCAGCATGCCGTAGTAGCTGCGCGGCTGGGACAAGGCGCGGCTCCAGTCGATGTTGCCGCTGGCGGACTTAATGCGGGTCCAGAGGTTGTAGGCGGCGGTTACGAAGATCCAGCAAGCCAGGACAAAGCCGAGGGAAACCAAGGCTGACCAGTGGCCCATGCTGAACGGCAGCAGCAGCCCGGTAACCAGACTGATGCCGAATGCCCAGCGCAGACGCACCGCCAGTTCCGGGAGACTGGCGGACTTCCAGCGCGCCAGCGGCCCGACTCCCATCAGGAACAGGGCGGGCGTCATCAGCGGCACGAACACGGCGTTGAAATAGGGCGGCCCGACCGACACCTTGCCCATGCCGAGCGCATCCAGAATGAGCGGGTAAAGCGTCCCGAGCAGGACCGAACCCGAGGCCACCACCAGCAGCACATTGTTGCCGAGCAGGAAGGATTCGCGCGAAACCAGATCAAAGCGTCCGCCCAGCCCGACCTTGGGCGCTCGCCAGGCGAACAGCGCAAGGGAGGTGCCGGTTACCACAGCCAGGAAGATCAGAATGAACACGCCGCGTTTCGGGTCGGAGGCAAAGGCGTGGACCGAGGTCAGCACGCCGGAACGGACCAGGAAGGTGCCCAGGAGCGAGAGCGAAAAAGCGAGTATGGCCAGCAATACCGTCCAGTTCTTGAAGCTGCCGCGCTTTTCCGTCACCGCGAGCGAATGTATCAGGGCCGTGCCCGCGAGCCAGGGCATGAAGGAAGCATCCTCCACCGGGTCCCAGAACCACCAGCCACCCCAGCCCAGCACGTAGTAGGCCCAAACGCTGCCCATGCAGATTCCCACTGTGAGAAACATCCAGGCCACCAGGGTCCAGGGCCGCGACCAGCGCGCCCAGGAAGCGTCCAGGTTGCCTCCCAGCAGGGCGGCAATGGCGAAGGCAAACGCGACCGAGAAACCGACGTAGCCGGTGTATAGCGTGGGCGGGTGAAATACCATGCCCGGATCCTGCAACAGCGGGTTCAAGTCGCGGCCGTTGGCCGGAACCGGGAACAAGCGGTCGAAGGGATCGGAGGTGAACAGCATGAACATTAGAAATCCCGCGGCAATCAGTCCCATGACTCCGAGGATGCGGGCGACCATGGGCTGAGGCAGGTGGCGGCTGAACAGCGAGACCCCTAACATCCAGACGCTCAGGATGAAGACCCACAGCAGCAGGGATCCCTCATGGCCGCCCCACACGCCCGCCAGCTTGTACTGGATCGGAAGCAGGGAGTTGGAATTGGTGGCGACATACTGGACGGAAAAATCATTGGTGGCGAACGAGTACGCCAGACAGATGAAGGCGGTCGCGATCAGGACGAACAGCCCGCGTGCGCCGGGCCGAGCTAGCGCCATCCAGGCCGGGTTGCCCAACGCGGCGCCGGCAATGGGCAAGGTGCCCAGGACCAGGGAAAGCAGCAGGGCAAGGATGAGGGAAAAATGGCCGAGTTCTGGAATCATGCTTACTTCTCTCCTGGGGGAATGACCAACGTCTTGCCGGTGGCGGCAGCGGATTTTTGCGCCCGTTTGAGGGCATCGGCCGCTTCGGGCGGCATGTAGTTCTCGTCGTGCTTGGCGAGTACTTCGGTGGCGTGGAATACGCCATCGCTATCAAGCTTGCCCTGGGCGACCACGCCTTTCCCTTCCTTGAACAGATCGGGCAGGATGCCGGTGTAGCTGACCGGCACGGATTGGGCCATGTCGGTGACAACGAACTGCACGTTCACCCCGTCGCGCTTCAGGCTGCCTTCCTTGACCAGGCCGCCGATGCGAAAGCCCCGGCCGATGGGCGCTTCCTTGGTGGCGACCTGGGTAGGAGTGAAAAAGAACACGATGTTGCTGCGGAAGGCGTTGAGGATCAGTGTAGCGGCCAGCCCTACGGCGGCAAGCGCAACGATGATCAGGGCGGCGCGTTTGTGGCGGGGTTTCAAGCGTTGTTCTCCGTAAAACTGTCTTCATTTGCAGACTTGCCGCGCACCCGGAGCATCAGCAGTTCGGCTCCAATGCACACTGCCGTCACCAGATATGAGCCCCAGACATAAAGTCCATAGCCGCCCATGTGCAGAAACTCATCCAGGCTGTGCCAGTTCATGCCGCGGCCTCCGTCGCGTTACTGGCATCGGTCTGCAGCTCGCGCAGCCAGACGGTCTGACGCTCGCGCTCGCGAATAATGTGACGCACCCGAACCAGCACCACTGCGATGCTGTACATCCAGGCCGCGATCATCATGATGAACATGCCTTGCAGCATGATGCTGGCCATCTTGGGCGCGCTGGTCATGCTGACCGACGCACCCTGGTGCAGGGTATTCCACCAGCGCACCGAATAGTAAATGATCGGCACGTTTACCGCACCCACCAGGGCCAGCACGGCACAGGCCTTGTCGGCCCGGCGGATATCCTCGATCGACGCGTGCAGCGCCATGTAGCCCAGGTAAAGAAACAGCAGGATAAGTTCCGAGGTCATGCGCGCGTCCCAGGCCCACCAGGTTCCCCAGGTGGGCTTGCCCCACAGCGCGCCGGTCACCAGCGCGACGAAGGTGAACATCGCGCCGGTCGGCGCCAGTGCGTTGGCCATCATGGAAGACAGCCGGGTATTGAACACCAGTCCGACGCCCGCCCAGGCGGCCATGACGAGGTAAATGAACATCGACATCCAGGCCGCGGGAACGTGGATGAAAATGATCCGGTAGGACTCGCCTTGCTGAAAATCGGTGGGGGCCTGAAAAAAACCGATATACAGGCCCCAGATTGTCAGCAGGGCCGCAGCTAGTCCGAACCAGGGCACCAGCTTGCCGGCGAGCGGGTAGAAGGTGGTGGGAGAGGAGTACTTGAAGAGATTCATACAAACAATTCCTGATCGTCTACATTATTCCACGGCAATTCTGAGGGCGGTGGAAATCGCCCAGGGAGTCGTGGCCAGACCCAGTAGCAGCAGCGCGGCAAGGACCGAAAGCTGGCCACTGATATCCATTCCGCTGGCGCCGGCCGAAATCGCGCTGGACCCAAAGATTAGTACGGGAACGTATAAGGGTAGCACCAGCAGGGTGGTCAGCACTCCGCTGCCGCGGATGCCCAGGGTCAGGGCCGCGCCGATGCCACCCACCAGGCTCAACAGCGGGGTGCCGAGCAACAGCGCAAGCAGCATTGGCCGATAAGACTCGGTCGGCTGGTCGAACTGAAGGGCAATCAGAGGTGAGATTAGCACCAGGGGCAAGCCGGAAATAAGCCAGTGCGCCAGCATCTTGCCGATCACCAGCAGGCTCAGCGGCTCGGGCGACAGCAGCATCTGCTCCAGCGTCCCGTCGGCATAATCCGATGCGAACAGGCGATTGAGCGACAGGGTGGAAGCCAGCAGTGCAGCGACCCAGACGATTCCAGGCGCCATGATCCGCAACATCTGCGGCTCGGGACCCACGCCCATCGGAAACAGGGAGGCGACCATGACAAAGAAGAACAGGGTGGCCGCCAGGTCGCCCCGCCTGCGCATTGCCACCAGTAAATCGCGTTTCAATACCCATAGCAGCGTCGAGAAGAACCCCGCTCTTTCCATCAGGCGGGAAGTTGTACGTGGAGGGTCTGGGCCGAGTCAATATTGATTTCCTGGTGGCTGGTCATGACAACGATTCCGGCTTTATGCAGGTATTCCTCCAGCAGCTTCCGCAAGGCGCCTACTCCTTCGGCATCCAGCGCGGTTAATGGCTCATCCAGCAGCCACAAGGGGCAGTCCTGGCTCAACTGGAGCCGGGCCATGTGCACCCGGCGCTTCTGGCCTTGGGATAGGTATTTGACTGGCAGATGTTCGCGGCCTTTCAAGCCCACCGCGGCCAGGGCCGAAAGCGCGGCCGACGCGGAAGCGCTCCGCCCGGCAATCTGCAGGATGATTCTGAGATTTTCAAGCGGGCTGAGGTCATCTTTCAAGGCAACGGCATGGCCCATGAAGACCAGCTCGCGATGGAATTCGTCGCTTTGCTTGCGGATGTTGCGGCCGCGCCAGCGCACTTCGCCCTCGTCCACGGGGCTGAGCCCGCTGACGGTTCGCAACAGGGTGGTCTTGCCGCTGCCGTTGCGGCCCCTGATCCAGGCAAGGGTGCCGGGCTCCAGCTTGAAACTCTTGCCGCTAAACAGCCGATGCCCTCCGCGTGAGCATTGGAGATTGTGCGCTTCCAGCATTCGATTTTGGACAGCTTTGAAAAATAAGAAAATCTGAAGATCCCAGCGATAACCCAAACAGGAGGAATGCCGGTGGGTTGTGCCCCGGGTGCCAAGGCTCATTTCCAGTGAAAGTCCGAAAGTGTACTTGAATTCGAGGGATAAGTAATCCCTGATTTCGTAAGTCAGCCGCGGCCCGACGTGTCCGGCCGCGTCAGGGTCGAGAGCGGCCAGCGCCCGGAGCAAGCGGAGACCCGGAAGAATTGAAGGCGGCACTCAAGTCGGGTGTCAAAACGATGCATTCGGGCAGCATCGTCCTCGAAACCGGCGAGTTGGTGGAAGACCTGCTCAGCGACGCTGTTATCGATCGTTTCCGCCGGGGCATTCGGCCCGCCGGTCCGCTCAGAAGGATCTGCATTCAGTGTGAAATCAAACACGACGCGGGCTGACCCTGGCGCGCAGCAGGACCAGCCGCTAACATTGATTAACCGCAACTCCTGCCGCCTATCGTGACCAGCCCCTTGTTTGCTCCGCTGCGACTGCGCGACCTGACCCTGAGCAACCGCATCGTCGTCGCGCCCATGTGCCAGTACTCGGCCATTGAAGGCAATGTAACCGACTGGCACCTGATCCATCTGGGCAGCCTGTCGCATAGCGGCGCCGGCCTGCTCATGGTGGAGGCGACGGCAGTCGCACCGGAAGGGCGGATCACACCGGCCTGCACCGGACTCTGGAGTGATTCCAATGAAGCAAGCTTTGCCCGGCTGTTGGCCGCAATTCGCCGATACTCGGCCATGCCCATTGGAATCCAGCTGGCTCACGCAGGGCGCAAGGCATCCTGCGCGCTGCCCTGGCAAGCGGGTCGACAGCTGCCGCTGACCGCGGGCGGCTGGACAACATTGGCGCCTTCGCCCTTGAGCTTCGCTGACGACGATGAAATCCCTGCAGCGCTGGACGCAACTGGTCTGGTTCGCATTCGGGAAGCGTTCGTCGAGGCTGCGCGCCGGGCCGACCGGCTGGGTTTCGATGTGGTGGAGTTGCATGCGGCCCACGGCTACCTGTTGCACCAGTTCCTGTCTCCACTGAGCAACCTGCGTACTGACATGTATGGGGGAAGTTTGGAGAACCGGCTGCGTTTTCCGCTCGAGGTATTCGAGGCGGTGCGGGCGGCGTGGCCGGCGAACAAGCCGTTAGGCGTGCGCGTATCCGCCACCGACTGGGTTGCGGGGGGCTGGGACGGGGATCAGACCGTGGAACTGGCGCGCATCCTGAAGGCGCGCGGCTGCGATTATTTGCATGTCTCCAGCGGCGGCCTCTCGCCTCGGCAGCAGATCACTGCTGCTCCCGGTTTCCAGGTGCCGTTCGCACGCCGGGTGAAGACCGAAACGGGGCTCACAAGCATCGCGGTCGGACTCATTACCGAACCCAGGCAGGCCGAAACCATCATCGCCGAGGGCAGCGCCGACTTGGTGGCTCTGGCCCGCGGCATTCTCTACGATCCGCGCTGGCCTTGGCATGCCGCCGCGGAATTGGGCGCTCGAGTACAGGCGCCGCCACAGTACTGGCGCAGCGCGCCTGCGGAGGCGAACCAACTGTTTTCTTCCGGGGGATAAGGGGCCGCAATAAACCACAAGTGAACGGGGGCTGGTTGAAGCACGCCGTCCAGCGCTTAATCCCGTCGGGAGGCTGTGATTGCGCCGCTGTACACCTGCCTCCGTATTGCTGAAGAACCAGGTAGTTCCCGTAACGTCAATTCAAGGAAACGCTGGTATCGCCGTTACATTTAACTCCAATACTCTCTTGTTTGCTCCGGCATGCCAAGTCAGCAAATGCATGCGATGAACGCTCTCCTACCCGCCGAATCCAGCATGCAATCTACCCTCGAGACCCTCCTGGTCGTCGACGACACGCCTGAGAATCTCTTTGTGCTCGGCGAACTGCTGAAGCCTGATTATCGCGTGCGGGTGGCGAATTCCGGCGCCCGGGCGCTGGAGGTGGCGGTTTCCGAACCCAAGCCCGACCTTATCCTGCTCGACGTCATGATGCCGGGCATGGACGGCTACGAAGTGCTTGAGCGCCTGCACGCCAACCCGGCGACGCGGGATATTCCGGTCATCTTCATCACCGCCATGAATGGCACCGCGGATGAGGAGCGCGGCCTCAGCGCAGGCGCGGTGGACTACATCACCAAGCCCATCCGTCCCGTTATCGTTCAGGCGCGGGTGCGCGCCCAACTGGAGCTGAAACAGGCGCGCGACTGGCTCAAGGACCAGAACCATTATCTCGAAGCCGAGATCGCCCGGCGCATGAGCGAGAACCTGCTCATTCAGGACGTCAGCATCCATGCCCTGGCACGCCTGGCGGAGACGCGCGATCCTGAGACTGGCAACCACCTGCACCGCACCCAGGGCTATGTGTTGGCTCTCGCCCGCCATCTGCAGAACCACCCCCGCTTCGCGTCCTTCCTCAGCGATCACATCGTGGAGTTGCTGGCCAAATCAGCGCCCCTGCACGACATCGGCAAGGTCGGTATTCCGGATTACATCCTGCTCAAACCCGGCAAGCTGACGCCGGCGGAATGGGTGATCATGCAGACCCATGCCAAGCGTGGCAGCGATGCCATTGAGCAGGCAGAGCGGGATGCCGAAAGGCCGGTGGAATTCCTTACCCTGGCCAAGGAAATCGCCCACTGGCACCATGAAAAGTGGGATGGCAGCGGCTATCCGGACCGACTCAAGGGCGATGAAATTCCGATTTCCGCGCGCCTGATGGCCTTGGCGGACGTGTTCGACTCCCTGATCTCGCCACGCGTCTACAAGCGCGCGTATTCCTTTGGCCAGGCTTGCACCATGATCACGGAAGGCCGTGGCCGGCATTTCGACCCGGACGTGACCGATGCCTTTCTCAGCCTGTTCGATGAGTTTGTCGCGATTGCCGAGCGCTACAGCGATGCCGCACAAGATCTGCTCGCCAAAGCAAGCAGCATGCAGGGCAGGGCCCTTGGCGATGCGGCTTAGACCGCTTGTCCGCCGGGTGGATTCATCGGCCCGTTGCGCGAATGAGCGCATGCCACTGAGACTTATTTTCTGAGAGCGGTCGCGCAAGGCCATGACCGCCGACCGCCAGCCCAGTTCTCCTCCTTCTTCCGGAACCTCCCCACCGGCTGGCCTTCATGACGTGATCCGGATTGTCCTGATCTATTCGATCTTCGCCGCCCTGTTGGTTCTGGTTTCGGACCGGGTCTTCAGCTCCTTTCTCCATGTGCCCGAAACATTTACCTTGGCCAGCATCATCAAGGGTTGGGCTTTTGTCGCGGTCACCGCAATCTTGCTGTTCTTCCTGCTACGGCGCCTTGTCCGTCGGCCGGTGGTTGAAGTTGCTTCATTGCAAGGCAATCTCAACATTGCCGACGAGGAATCAGGCCGGGCGCGCACAATCAAGTCTCTGATCCTGCCCGCGGCCTTGTTGAGCCTGCTCATTATCGCCGCGACGACAGGCTTCCTTGCCAAGGTCGTGAGCCACCAAAAGAACACCGAGGTGGCCCGGCTCCGACTCATTGCGGATCTCAAGAGCACGCAAATCGGGGACTGGTTCAGGGAACGCCGCGGCGATGCGGAATTTCTCCACGCCAGCACGTTCCTCTCCGGCCGTTACTGGGAATGGCGCAGCCAGGGCAAACTCGCGAGCCGCGATCTGCTGCAACGGCGCTTGCGCGAGTACCGAAAGGCCAAGACCTATCGCGGCGTGCTGCTGCTCGACGAACAGGGCGTGCTCCTGTGGAATTCGGAGGGCACGGCGAGCCAGCCGGACCCGGAGCTGACCGCCGTTGCAAGGCAAGCCGTCGGGCAGGATAAGGTGCTGTACTATGGACCTTATCGTCGGCAGGGCAGCCACGTTTATCTGGATCTGGTGGTGCCCCTGGAGGCGATTGAAGGTCATCGCGGGCCCATCGTGGTCCTGCGCTCGGACCTGGCCGATTTCCTGTTTCCCACCCTCCAGTCCTGGCCGACACCCGGTGTCAGTACCGAGACCGTCCTGTTTCGCCGTGACGGCGACCAAGTGCTGTTCCTCAATGAACTGCGCCAACGTCAGGATACGGCGGCGCACCTGCGCGCGCCGCTGGCGGAGCAGAAGCTGCTGGCTGCCCAGGTGCTGCGCGGCGAGATTGCGCAGGGCGGTGTGGTCGAAGGCGTGGATTACCGCCGGGGGGCG